>DATFZA010000415.1:0-8695 GCA_035314765.1 Bryobacteraceae bacterium | reverse complement strand
CCTGGAAGCAGCAATATCTGCCGCGCCCGCTAGCGCGGCACGGCGAACCTATGCGCTGCCGGCGGAGCTCGCTTCCGGCGATCCGCTGTTCAACACCGGCGCGAAACAGCGCTGCCTGGTCTCGGCGCTGTGGACGATTGAGATCCTGGTCGTGCTGCTGCCCCTGGCGCTAAGCTACGGCATTCGGGCGCTTCCATATGGCCCCAAGAAGAATTTTCTGCTCTTTCTGGCCGGGTTGGTTTTCTGCTTCCTGATCACGCTCGGGACCGAACAATGGATGTGGAAGAATTTCTACCGCCGCATGAAGGCCGCTTTGGCCCAGCGCTTGAAAAATACCAATCCAGCGGCACTGTTCGTTGGCCTCTGTCCAGGACCGGAGACCATGCGCTTGGAAGGTTTTCCCGATTGGGACCTGGGCTTCCTCACCTTGGAAGGCGGAAGGCTCATTTACCTCGGGGAGCGCATATCGTTCAGCCTGGACCCCGGCTCTGTCATCGATATCCGGACGATCCAAGGGCCGCTATATTGGGTTCGAGACTATCGCGTGCTTATACGCTGGACGCAAGGATCGTTCAGCTTGCGCCTACCCGAGTCTTTCGACTCCCAGGGTCAAGCCGGAAAACTCCGGAAGATGCTCGATACCTGGCGGCTTTCGTCCACTCCCGCACTGGGCCAAGCGGAAGTATCCGCCTTGCCAGGCCCGCCCGTCTTGCCGAGGATAACGGAGGCGGCGGTCTCCCGCTGGAAAATACTGATTCGCGTAGTTACCCGAGCGGGAAAAGTGCTCGCCGGATCGCTGATCTTGAACATGTTTCTGCGGTCGCCGGCCGCGTTTTCTGAATATGAGTCGGACCAGATCGCCTGGACAATTCTCTCCTACCTGGCATCGGTTTTCGCCGCGCCCTTGTTGTTCCTTGCGTTGGCGCTTCCAGTGTTCCTGCGCAAGCCACGTCCACAAACTGACCCGCCGAGTCCGAAACCACAGGCGCCACCCGCGCCAACGGCCGAGCCGATCTCCACTTCCTCGTCTGCTGACATAGTCGCCTGGTGACGGGCCACCCGGCCCGTTTATGCTGAAGCCTGTGCAACGAAATGCTACCACCGCTCCCGTCTAACCCCGAACGTCAGTGAGGGGATCGGCGCTCAATCCCCTCACTAACGTTCGGGGCTAGACATGAGTCGGCCCGGCCAATACCTCGCCTTAGTTAAAGTCTGACAGCACTTTACCCGATCATCGCTTCAGGGGACTACTCCCCGAGCAGACAGGGAATAGCGTTGTTTCGGACCATACATAGCAAATTCGCCATTTTTATCGCCGCTTTGATGTTAATGACGCTTACCGCGTTTGTTCTCATCACCGCCACGATGGCGCGAACCCGGGCCGAACAAACAGTTCACGGCCAACAGGTCTTGATTCAGGGCGCGATGGAACGGGCCGCTGACCGCACCGGCGGGACTTTAGCCATGCAATTAGCCGGCAAACTGGCAACTTGCGCGTCTTCACCCAACTCTCCGCCGCTCGACGCTCTCTTGAAAGCGGAACTCGCAGACCCGCAGATCCGCTACCTCCGTGTGCAAAACACTAACGGCGCCCTGCTTGCCAGCGCCGGAGAAGCAGCGGCTGGTACGGATACTTTCGCCGCGCAAGCAGCGCTGACGGACAAACTGCTCATACAGCGCCGCGACAATCTGGTGGAGTACGCGGTGCCCATCGTTTCCGCGCCAAGCCCACGCAAGCTCGGCGTCCTGCGGATTGGCCGTTCCACAGCCGACACCCGCGCCGCCATGCAAGCCATCGTGAATCAAAACCAGACCGCGATGGACCGCGCTTTCTCCGCGGCCACGGTTCAGATCATCCTGGCCATCGGCTTGATCGCCATCCTGGCCAATCTCCTCGGCGCTTTCCTGATCCGGCGGATTTTAGCGCCGATTCGTTCCCTGGTTTTAGGAACGCAACGCATCTCCGCCGGCGATCTGACCCATCGGATTCCCGTGGTTTCCAGGGATGAATTAGGAAACCTGGCCGAATCCTTCAACCAGATGACCCAGAGCCTCCAGGTGACCACCGTTTCCAAGGACTATGTCGGCAACATCCTGGCTAACATCCGCAACGCGGTGATTGTGACCGGCAAGGACGGCGTAATTCTGGAGGCCAATCGCGCGGCCGCCGCTCTGCTCGGCTACAGCGAACAGGAATTGCCGGGAAAGCCGATCGCCGCTCTTATCCACGCGGCGCACGCCCAGTCCGGAAACGCCCAGCCCGAGGATCTCGTCGAGAGGCTGAAACTCGGTCCAGTGACCAACCTGGAATTATTCTGCCTTCCCAAGCAAGGCCCGCCGGTTCCGGTGCTGTTGTCCGGAACGGCCATGCAGTTCGGCGTGTTTCGAGGCGCGGTGCTGGTAGCTCAGGAAATCAGCGAGCGCATCCGTTTGGAAAGCGAACTGCGTGAAGCCAAGGCAACGGCGGAAGCCGCCAGTCTCGCCAAAAGCGAGTTTCTGGCGAATATGAGCCACGAAATCCGCACTCCCATGAACGGCGTCATCGGCATGACAGGCTTGGCGCTGGGCACCAACTTGACCGCCGAGCAGCAGGAATACATCTCGACCGCCAGGTCCTCGGCGGAAGCCCTGCTGACGGTGATCGACGACATTCTGGACTTTTCCAAGATCGAAGCCGGCAAGCTGGAAATGGACAAAGTGGAGTTCGACTTGCGCGATACCATCGACAGCGCCATCAAACCTTTGGCGTTTCGGGCGCAAATCAAAGGACTCGAGCTGCTCTGCCGCGTCGATCCGGAACTCCCCGATTCGTACATCGGAGACCCGGGGCGTCTCCGGCAAGTGCTGATCAACCTGGTAGGCAACGCCATCAAATTCACCGAACACGGCGAGATCGCCATCGGCGTCGCCGAGCATTCAAGCGACGGAGAGAGCGTGCGCTTGGAGTTCTGTGTGAAGGATACGGGAATCGGCATCGAACCCAAGAAGCAGAAAGTGGTTTTCAACGCCTTCTCGCAGGAGGATGGTTCCATAACGCGCCGCTTCGGTGGAACCGGTTTGGGGCTGACGATTTCCTCGCGGCTCGTGGCCATGATGGGCGGCGCCATCGATGTCGAAAGCACGCCCGGCGTAGGTTCAAAGTTCTCTTTTACCCTGGTGGTCGGCAAGAGCAAAACGGCGTCCGCGGAGCCATCGGCGGGGGAACTTGACATCCTGGTAGGCCTGCCGGTGGTCGCGGTCGACCATAACGCCACCAGCCGCTGGATTCTCGAAGAATTGTTCGCGCACTGGGGCATGGAACCATTGATGCTGGGCGAGAGCGCGGCTGCCCTGGAAGTCTTGCGGAAAGCCGCGAGCGACGGTCAACCCTACCCGTTGGTTGTCGTAGACCGGAATTTGCCGGGCATGGATGGCCTGGAACTGGCGCATCGAATTTTCACGGAAGTCGAAGGACGCCGGCCCGCGTTGCTGTTGTTGAATTCCATGGGACAGCCCCAGATCGCTCACAACCGCCGGGCGGGCATTCACGCCGTCCTGAATAAACCGGTACGGCAAGCCGAGCTTCGTCAAGCCATCCTCAGAGCACTCGGGAGACCCGTCGGAACATCGCCCGACCCGGACTCCGCGCCCGGCCCGGACCCGGCTCCGGACTCGGCTCCGGACCCGGCTACGGATCATGATACGCGCGTCAGTGAAAGCTTGCGGCATCTCAATATCCTGCTGGCCGAGGACAATGTCGTCAACCAGAGGGTGGTGGCGCGGCTGCTCGAGAAACAGCGCCACAGCGTCGTGGTTGCCAGCACGGGACGTGAGGCTTTGGAGGCGATCGAGCGAACGATGTTCGACGTGGTGTTGATGGACATCCAAATGCCGGAAATGGACGGCTATGAAGCCACTACCGCATTGCGTGCCCGTGAGAACGCCGCCAGTGGCCGGCTACCCGTGATCGCCCTCACCGCCAACGCCATGAACGGCGACCGCGAGGCTTGTCTCGAGCGAGGCATGGACGGCTATCTTTCCAAACCAGTTCGCCCCCAGGAACTCTTTTCGGAAATCCACCGCGTGCTGGACTCAGTCTGCTAAAATAGTACTTATTGAAACACACGCGAATCAGTGTATTTTCAAGGAGTTAACCTTTGGCAGACGATCCCAATCTCCCTCCCGCTCCACCTCCGCCCGGCGGTGGCTCGCAGCTTCCCTTGGGGGGTGACGGCGGCAACAAGAACATCATCAACATAAACATCGAAGACGAGATGCGCCGGTCGTATCTCGACTACTCGATGAGCGTGATCATCGGCCGCGCGTTACCCGACGTTCGCGACGGCCTGAAGCCCGTGCACCGCCGCATCCTGTTTGCCATGTCGGAAATGGGACTGGCCTTCAACCGCGCTCACCGCAAGTGCGCGGGCATCGTCGGCGAGGTGTTGGGAAACTATCACCCGCACGGAGACACCGCGGTTTATGACGCCCTGGTCCGCATGGCGCAACCCTTCTCGTTGCGCTATCCATTGGTCGACGGGCAAGGAAACTTCGGATCGGTGGATGGCGATCCGCCGGCGGCCTACCGGTACACCGAGGCCCGTCTTTCGCGCATCGATACCGCACTGCTCGAAGACATCGACAAAGAGACGGTCGATTTCCGACCCAATTTCGACGAACGCCGCCAGGAACCCGAAGTCCTTCCGGCCCGCGTCCCCAACCTGTTGATCAACGGCTCCTCTGGCATCGCGGTGGGCATGGCGACTAACATTCCCCCGCACAATCTGTCGGAGATTGTCGACGCCACTATCGAACTGGTGCAGCGCCCCGACACCACGCTTCCTAAGCTGATGGAGATCGTGCAAGGTCCGGATTTTCCCACCGGAGGCTACATCCTGGGCCGGGCGGGTATTTTCGACTATTTCACCCGCGGCCGCGGCAGCGTCAAAATGCGGGCCAAGGCCTTCACCGAGAAGATCGGCAAGGACCGCGAAGCCATCATCGTCACCGAGATCCCTTATCAGGTAAACAAAGCGCGGCTGATTGAGGCCGCCGCCGCGCTGGTCAACGAAAAGAAAATCGAGGGCATCTCCGAAATTCGCGATGAAAGCGACCGCGACGGCATGCGCATCGTGTTCGAGCTGAAGCGCGGCGAGCAAGCCGACATCATTCTCAACAATCTTTACAAGCACACGCAGTTGCAGACCAACTTCGGCGTGATCATGCTGTCCATCGTCAACGGGCAGCCGCGCGAGCTGGGCTTGATCGACATGATCAAGCGCTTTATCGAGCATCGGGCCGATGTGGTCCGCCGCCGCACCATTTTCCTGCTAAAGAAAGCGCGCGACCGCGAGCACATTCTGCTCGGCTTCCGGCGGGCGCTGAACAACATCGACGCCATCATCGAGTTGATCAAAGCTTCCAAGAATCCCAAGGAAGCCCGCGACAAATTGATGGAGTTCATCACTCCCGCTGAAGTGGCCGAGTACGCCAAACTGGTGGATGCCGACCCGCGCGGGCCGCGCTTTACCGAAACGCAGGCGCAGGCCATCATCGAGCTGCAGTTGCAGCGCCTCACCGGCATGGAGCAGCAGAAAATCGCCGACGAGCTGGCCGATATACAGCGGATGATCGGTGAATATCTGGAAATTCTGGGCTCGGAGAAAGTACTGCGCGACCTGATCATCAAAGAACTGCGTGAAGTTAAGAAGGAATTCGGCGACGAACGCCGCAGCCAGATCGTCGAAGACGCGGGCGATATCGCGCTCGAAGATCTGATTCAGATGGAAGACGTGGCCGTCACGGTCACGCACGGAGGCTACCTCAAGCGCACCGCAGTCGATACCTACCGCCGGCAGACGCGCGGCGGCAAAGGCCGCATCGGCATGGGAACCCGCACCGAGGACGTCGTCGATTATCTGGTCATCTCCTCCACGCACTCCTATTTGCTGATTTTCACCACAAAAGGCCGCGTCTACTGGCTGAAGATCTATGAAATTCCCGATGCCGGCACCACCGGCAAGGGTAAACACATTTCCGGTCTCATCAACTTGCAGCCGGATGAAGCGGTCACGGCGTTTCTGCCGGTGAAGGAATTCTCGCAGGGCCAGTACATCGTGCTGGTCACCAAGCACGGCGTCATCAAGAAGTCTGAACTCACTGAGTTCGACAATCCGCTGTCGCGCGGCATCATCGCCATCAATATCGACGAAGGCGATGAGTTGCTGGCGGCGCGGCTCACCGACGGCACAAAATACATTTTCCTGGGCTCGCATGAGGGCATGGCCAGCCGCTTCAACGAGGACGAAGTACGCCCAATGGGCCGCGCCGCCCGCGGCGTGCGCGCCATGGATCTGGAAGAGACGGACCATCTGGTGGGCGTCGAAGTGGTGGACGAGGAAGGTCTCATCCTGTCGATCTCGGAGAATGGCTATGGCAAGCGGACGCCGCTCAAGGATTACCGGCTGACCTCGCGCGGCCGCAAGGGCGTGATCAATATGAAGGTGACCAGCAAGGTCGGCAAGGTGGTTTCCATCCTGTCGGTCCGCGAAGACACCGATCTGATGATCATCACCAAAGAAGGCAAGATGATCCGCATCGAATCCGGCGAGATCCGGCAAGCGGGCCGGTCGACGCAAGGCGTCCGGCTGGTGCGCATGGAGGAAGGCGATCAAGTCGCCGCGGCCTGCGTAATTCCGGAGGCCGAAGCCGTACTGCGGGACGACCAAGGCGATTTGCCGCTGCAGTAGGGACAGATCCGGCCGGCACAGGCGTGCTCCCTGAAGCGACCCCCGTGCCTGCATGCGCTCATAGGTGTGGAAAAAAAGGACTGCGCAGCTCCTGTCATCATTAAGACATTGCGCTTTCTGACCGGTATGCGATACAACCGTTCGCGAGAGCAATCTAGTGGATACGCCTAAAACCGTCCAACTCCTTTTTGAAGAAGCGCGACAGGATGGTCGGAACGGTTATGATCCTGAACGGTTCCTTGCCTAGACATCGCCGCCGGCGTCACGTGGTGGACAGTGCGCTGACACTTTTCGAGCTAGGCGTCGCTATGTACGCTTCATGAAGTCTGTCGAACTAAACTTTCGGATCTGCTTTACGACTCAAGAGTGGGACAGGGCGTACACAATGAATGACTTCGTTCTCCTCGTCGAGAAGAAGGGCTTGCAGCGTAAAACCGCAGTCAGGCTCGCCGAAAGGAGGGTCGCAGAGTCGAGGACTGATAGACTGGCCTCGATTCTCAAGATCGCCCTTCTCGGTTCGCCCCTCGTTGTTGGGGCATTCTCTGCCTCACGCGGCGTCCTGCGAATGCTGCTGTTGATCGCTTGGCTAGCTATCGTCGCTGGCATTGCTTTCGTCACGTGGCAGGAGTGCTCGTATGCACGAAAACTCCTGCGCAAAATTCGGGAGCAACCATCAGAGTGAGCGTCGGAGGTCGCAAAACGTCCTGTCTTCATTTTGGGTCCGTTTTCAGTCCCGAAACCGAATCGGACGTGCCCTCATCGGCTCAATTCATGACGTCCGCTGTTTCGCCATGAGCTGCCTCAGGTATTTGTTTACCCGGGTTTGATATCCTTGCCCGGACGCTTTCAGCCAAACGAGAACATCCGCATCCAAACGGATAGTCACGCTTTGCTTCTTCGGCCGGTAGAACCTGCCGATCACCGCGTCCGAAGGCAACTTGCGAATCTCGGGAATATCCGACAGATCGATCTCCCGATCGGGCCTCTGGGCAAGGCGTCGCAGTTCTGCGCGTTTCTTAGCTGTGAGCTGTTTCATAGAGCTGCCTTTCGCGGCGAGTCGCTTGGCGCGCCGAGATTATCCGAATTATTTCGTCCGCGCCGGCCTCGATATAGTTATGAACGACAACCAGGATGATTAATCCTTCCGCCGAGCCGATCCCATGCCATCGCGGTTCGCCATTTGTGGTTCGCTCAATGAACGTAACGCAATGCGGATCGTCGAAGATCAACTGGGCGGTTTGAAAATCGATGCCGTGCTTCGCCAGGTTACTTTGGTTCTTTTTCTCGTCCCATTCAAATCGAACCACACGTATGTACACAGTAGCACATACAGTGGCCTTACACTGCGCGACAACAAGTCTGGAAGAACTAGAGGACATCTTATCCCGATGTCTGGCGGGATAGAGACGACTATTCGGCCGAAGGCCGGCTCGACGGTAATCAATAGTGGTAGTGCGCCTGCAAAAAATCAATCCTGGTTTCGGTAACCCAGTAAACCAGCCGGTGTTCCTGGGTCACTCTCCGGGACCAGCATCCGGCCAGCGCGTAGCGAAGCGGCTCCGGTTTACCGAGCCCCTCGAACGGGTCGCGCAGCACCGCTTCAACCAAGTCCAGCACCCTCAGGGCGAGGCTGCGATCGAACTTGACCCAATAGCGCAGATCGTCTCGGAACTCGCGACTGGAAGACTGCGAACCGTTTAGACTGCTTCGCCACCGGAGACTTGGCGCCGCAGTTCCGCGATAGTCGCGGCCTTTCCTTTGCCGCGCTCTGCCCGATTGAGGGCTGCCAGCAAGCGACGGGCGTTTTCCGGTGAGCGCAGAAGATGTGCGGTTTCCATCAGGCCGGCAAGTTCACGAGCCGGTATGAGAGCGACGTCCCGCGAACCGCGGCGGCGGACAATCACCGTTTCCTGCTGATCAACCACCTGATCCAGCACGCTCGCCAGATTTTCCCGCAGGCTCGTGTA
>DATFZA010000414.1:0-26541 GCA_035314765.1 Bryobacteraceae bacterium | reverse complement strand
CAACGCTTCCTCCACTCGCTCTCTCAGAGCGAAGGCTCGATCGAGCGTTGACTTCCGGCAACCGTCCACTACCAGAATGAAACCGGACGCGCCCCGCACATGGGTTAG
This sequence comes from Bryobacteraceae bacterium, assembly GCA_035314765.1. GTDB lineage: Bacteria > Acidobacteriota > Terriglobia > Bryobacterales > Bryobacteraceae > DATFZA01. Next base: position 26,433 of record DATFZA010000414.1, on the reverse strand, counting down.
CTTCACCTGTTCCATCTCGTCGTCGCCCGCCAGGTCCCAGAGGACCAAAGTCAAATGGATGTCGCCGATCTCGACCTCGCATTTGTCGATTTTGACGCCCAGCGTCGTATGGTACTTCTCGTCGAATATGCTCTCCACGAACCGCCGCACCAGGCTGGTTTTGCCTACCGCATAAGCGCCGAGCATGCAAATTTTTTTCTGGAGCATACGCATCTATAAGGTAACCATGAGCGGGCGGCTCATTAAGATTGCCATGAGCGGGCGTCTTGTTAACATCGCCTTGCCCCGAGGACTCATTGCCCGACTGGCAGCACCTCGAATGTGACGGAACGGCTGGTCATGGATTGGCTGGTTAGGATCACAGAACTCCGGGTGGTCATTTTGGACGGATCGATGCCATACTCCACCAGCGCCGCCTTCACCGCACTGGCCCTCTCCTCGGCCAAGCGCTCATTGTTGGGCGCCGTCCCCACCATATCGGCGTGACCGGCGAGTTCCACCGTAACCGGCTTACCAGGCATTTCTAGAATGCGCCGGATGTGCTGAGCGACCGTCACCACGGACAGCGCCTGCAACGGAGTGATCGCGGATTGCCCTTCCGGGAACAACACTACATGGTGATCCACGGCGTCTTTCAACTGGCTGAATTCGCGGTCGGCCGCGAAAGCGGGGGCCAGCGAGAGATACTTCTCCCATTGGAACGTCACTCGATCGGGTGCTATGTGAAAGCGGGCCAGCAGCTGCGCCGGATCGGGCGACAGCGGGTCTCGCAATCCGGAAACCAGATATTTGCCGCCGCGGCGCTCCTGCCTGGTGACCTTGATTCCGGGTTCTTTGTCCACGGCGGACAAGTAGTCGCTCCAACGCTGCCGATCCCGGGCGTCCAGGACAGTCCACGCTGTCCAAGTGCCCACCAGCAACAGCACCAACGCCCCCGCCAAGTAGAGCCAAGCGTACGATCTGCGCCGTTCAGCGGGGGCCTGACCGAGCAGGCACCGGTCGAGAATATCCTTGGTTGCCGCAAATGGCGCGGCATCGCCGTCGAAGGCAGCCAACTCCGATCCGTAATCCCGATGAATCGCTTCAATGGCGGTCGAGAAAACCGCGTTCAAGCCGGGCGGCGCCGTGCCGCGAACTACGCCGGCCAAAAGGGCGCGCGGCCCGTGCTGCACCCACACGGAAAACTCCCCCACGCGCATGGTATCGAGCGCATTCTCCGCCGCGCCGAAAGAATCGTGGACGAAATCCTGAATCGCCGTAAGCATACCCGAGACCATGTCGGGATCCTTCACCACCGCCGCTGGAGACATGGCATGCTGCAACAGCAATCCGCTGGCTCCGTGAATCAGGAACACCTGCTCCACGCGATATAGCAAGCTGCGCGTCAAAGCGACTTCGCCGAACGACTTGCCGGTGCGGAGCGCTTCAAAGCGCCACTGGATGCCGCGGACCGAGAGGCTGGACTCGACTACTTTGTTCAGCGAATCGGTCATGTCCGCAAGCGCGGCGGCGACCGCGCGCCGTACCGCGGCGCCGATCATGGGGAACAGCGCGTCGGCCAGCAGGGACGGGTCTTTGCGGACAGAGACGCGGAGCGCCTCCACCAGCGTCGGCGCCAACGCAGTCCGCAACGAAGCGTCCTGGCCGCGCCGGACGATTGCATCCGGCAGGACTTCACTGACATCGCCGGCCCGCACAGACAGATTGCGTATGTGCTCGTTAATCTCGTCTAACTGCGCCCGCTCCGGGAAGAGCAAATCCCGCAGTTCCGTAAAGTCGTGTTCGTCCCCGTTACCCGCGTTCATCCTTCGAAACTCGATCTTATCAGGCGCGGGAAGCGGCCTGGGGGAGTGGATAAAGGCAATCGGCTCGAAATTTGACGATGCGGACTGGGTCAGCGATCCGTTGCGCTGCTGGCACTGCCGGCAACGTTTAGCGCTTTCTACTTCACTCCCCTGACGATGTAAAGGGTAGCGAGATCCCGCTGGAACGAGACGGCGTACGCTTTGCCATCGGCGGAGAGCCGGACTTTGCTAAAAAAGGATGCCGTGGCATCCGGAGTCTTCAGTTTGCGCCAGGTCTCTTTCCGCCCGCCGCGAGCTTCCACGCGCAGGATCGCTAAGCCATGGCCGTCGCTGTCGTCGTGCTGGACAAATAGATACCTTCCGTCGCCGCTCCAGCGGATCACGGAATCGCCGGGCTCAACCACGCCGGCCAACGTGTCGACGCCGCTATCGAGCGAATGGAGGAATAGCTTCCCCGCATTGACGGCGACCGCCATTCGCCCGTCGGGAGAAATACGCGATGCCCTCACGCCGGCTGACGTCACCGGCCTGGCCTTTCGTCCCGCCAAGTCCAAAATGTAGGTCCGAGGCAAGCGGTCCGCTTCGAAGCCGATGAAGAGAACCCGCTTCCCATCCGGAAACCATTCGACGGATTCGGGCCGGATTCCCGGAGTAGGCAAGGTCGTGGACTCGCCGGCGCCGGTTGGCAAGACCATCAACTGAGAGTTGGCGCCGTCCTGCCGTATGCAGGCGACACGTTTGCCATCGCCCGATAGCGCGGCGCGGCTACCGTAACCAAGCTTAACGGGGGGCGCGCCATCGGTTCGCCGCAGGTACAACGCCGGATTGCGGCCCTCTCCAGCCGAGAGTTCACCGAAGAGAATCCATTTGCCATCGCCGGACATGTCAAACAACGAAGATGCATCTAGCCACCCTAAGTCGCGTTCGTCTTTGGCGCCCGGCGCCAGGCATTGCAATCCGATCCGTGAGTCCACATTGGCCAGCAAGACTTGGAAGTCCTGGGCGACGTCGTACAGTGAGCCCCAACCGGGGATCTGGGTCAGCAGGCGCTCCCGGCCGGAAAGCTCCACCGCGTGCAACGCTGGAGAGTCGCCCGAACGGCCTCCCGAAAACCAGATCTCTTTTCCGCCGGGTGACCAGGCGATGCCGGCAACTGTCCGCCAGCCTCGCGTCAGCACTTGCCGCGCCCGCGGCGGCTGGATTACGCAGAGCGAGTAGTCGCCTGCCTCGGAATAGTCGAAGAAGGCCACCGCGTCCCCTTGCGGCGACACCCGCAAGTACAGCGGCGGACGAAGCGACTCGGTTTGATAGAGAACGGTTCCGATGGGGTACTCCACCCGGTAATGTCCTTCCACCGAGCGGACCACCGCGAGAGCCTTCCCATCCGGCCGCCAGTCTCCGAAGGCGACGTTTTCGAGGATATCGCGGGGCGCCCCGCCACTCAAGGGAACGGTGGCTAGCGTTCCGAACGTGTTCAGTTCTCCAGAGCCGACCAGCACAGCCATCTCCGATTGCGGCGACACAGATAGAATGTTGGCCGGCGGAAGACCCAAATCGCGCGCCTCTCTGCTACCCGGTTGAGCGAGGAAAAGGGTGAGGGGACCGCCATCCCATTCAGCGGCATAAACCACCGATCCGCCCGGAGCGAACCTGGCTGTAATTACATCGCCTCTGCGGAAGGTCAGCCTCTGAAACGTGATGGGCTGCCGATGGAAGAGTCGCGTTCCCAGCCAGGCGGCGAAAACCAGCGCAGCGGCGGTTAGCGCGATCAAAGCCGGCGCCAGCCACACCCGGCGGCGGGAGACGGGCGCGACGGGCGATACCGCCCGCAACTCGAAATTCTCCAGCGCCTCCCGCAATGCCAGCTTCACTTCGACCATATGCTGGATGCGGCGCTCCGGATCTTTCTTCATACAGCGCGAGATAATCCATTCGAGTTCGGGCGGAGCGCCGGCGGTGACCGTTCGGATCGAAGGCGCGCTGTCGTGCAATACCGCCGCCAGGATGGTGATCACGTCTTCGCCGGCAAAGGCGCGCCGGCCGGTGACCATCTCGTAGAGCACGGCGCCGAAGGCGAAGACGTCGGAACGCGCATCCGCTCGCTTGCCTTGCGCCTGCTCCGGCGAGATGTAGGCGGCGGTGCCAAACACGAGGCCGGTCTTGGTTTCCGCCGGATTGGCGGTCGAGGATTCGGCCAGCTTGGCGAGCCCGAAGTCGAGCACCTTCACCCGTCCCTCCGCGCTGACCATGATGTTAGAAGGCTTGACATCGCGATGCACGATTCCCGCAGCGTGGGCCGCCGCGAGAGCATCGGCGATGTCGATGGCGTACTTCAGCGCGATGTCGACCGGAAGTCCTTTGGCCGGGATCACCCGATCGAGCGTCTGGCCGGCGACATACTCCATCACGATGAAGTCCGTGCCCATTTCCTGGCCGCTTTCCGCGCCGCTTTCCTGGACGCCGGCGTGAATGATGCTGTGCACGGTGACGATGTTGGGATGATTGAGCGCCGAGGTGGCCTTGGCCTCCTGAACAAAGCGGCGTCTGGCCTCGGGCTCAGTGTGGCGGTCCAAGGGCAACGCCTTGATGGCTACGATGCGGTTGAGTTGCGTGTCACGAGCCTTGAAGACCATGCCCATGCCGCCCTTCCCGATGAGTTCGGTGATGTGGAACGCCCCGATTTGCTTGCCGATCAACCGATCACTTTCCGATCCGGATTCGCCGGGCAGTTGTTCCACTGCTTCATTCACCGCCGCTGCCACCAGTTCGCCGCTCGAGTCGTCGTGGGCCAGCAGCGTTTCCACTTCACGGCGAAGCTGGTCGTCGCCGCCGCAGGCGCTGGAGAGAAAGGCTGAGCGATCGGACGCCGGCAACTCAATCGCTTCGTGAAAGATCTCTTCGATCCGCTGCCAGCGAGGATCTTCGACCCGCTTCCAGCCGAGATCGCTCATGCGGGACTCGCGCCGCTGAGAAATCGCCGCAGCCATGCCTCGCCCAGGCGCAAGTCGCGCTTGACAGTGGCCAAAGTGAGCGCCAGCGCGGTAGCGATTTCCTCCCGTTCCATTCCTCCAAAATACCGAAGCTCGATCACCCTGGCTTTGCGCTCATCGACCTTGGCCAGAGCGTCCAACGCCTCGTTGACTTCGAGAACATCGGGAGCGCGATGGGGCGACAAGAGCTGGGCTTCGTCCAGTGTTACCACCGCCGCCGCGCCGCCGCGCTTGGCGGCTTGCCGGACGCGAGACTGATCCACCAGAACCAGACGCATCAGCCGGGCGGCGATTCCGTAGAAATGCGCCCGGTTCTCCCACTGAACGGCTTCTGGTTGGCCCAGCAGGCGAAGACACGCCTCGTTAATGAGCGCGGTGGGCTGGAGGGTTTGGTTGGGACGTCCTCGTCTCAGATAATTCCTGGCCAGCAAATGCAGTTCCCGATAGACGTGCGGCGTGAGTTCTTCGAGCGCCGCTGGATTACCGTGGCTCCAATCGGCGAGCAATCGCGTGATCGGCGGGGTATCTTCCATCAAAATGTATTCTGGCATTTTTTTCGTTAGCCGTTTCGGCGGGGATTTACGAAGGTGTTAAGTGAAAGGAGACAGATCATGAAAACCAAAACGAATCTGAAGGCCGGAAGCGCCGTCTGGGGCAGCTAATCGATTGACTGGAGTGAATTTGACTGGAGAGAAAGGAGAAGCATCATGAAGACCAAGACGAACCTCAAAGCCGGCACTGCCGTCTGGGGAAGCTAGAAATCGATTCAGGCAAGAAGGGGACAGGCGATGAAGACGAAGACCAAGGTAAAGGCTGGCAACGCTCTTTGGGGCGGCTAGAGGACAGGCGTGTGAGCCGGCGCGCAACGAATTCACCGGACTGCGGGCCGGTCTTGCCGGCGACGGTTTAGAAGAAACAAAAAACAGGGAGAGGAGAAATGCCATGAGGTCCAAAACCAAGCTGAGAGCCGGTAACGCAATGTGGGGCAGCTAAGATCGGAACTGACTTTTTTCTATCGAAAGAGAGACGAATCATGAAAACCAAAACGAATTTGAAGGCTGGCAGCGCCCTCTGGGGTAGCTAAAGGCACGACGGAACCAACCGGGGTCGAAAATCAGGAAAAGGAGAACAAGGCGATGAGATCTAAGACCAAGCTGAGAGCCGGTAGCGCCCTGTGGGGCAGCTAAGAGGAACCTTTCGAAGGCAAGCCGGTTTTCCGAACTCCAGCCCTATCGCGATGGAACTCGTGGCGGCCCCATCTTTGTGGCCGGCGGCCTGCTTCAGGCCGCAACCGGCCATGCCGAGGCCGTGCTGGAGCGGTTGCGGAAGACTTGGTCGAGAATCGGATCGTCTTCCCTCGATCTAAGCCCCGAAAGCCACGGCCATCACGCGCGCCGCGCGGGCGAGCCGTCTTGTGACAACGTCAAGTTCGAACCCTGTTCGCGCAGCGATGTCTGCGTATCCGCTACTTACTTCGCCGACACTCAAGACCGCGATGTAGCTGCCACCAAGATAACGCTACATTCGCTGGTAATTCATCGGCTCTTTCTTATTCCAGTTCCAGAAGCGCAGTTCGAGCGTGTTGCCGCTAATTTTGAGGTGTTCGTTTTGGAACGGCACTCTGGTAATGGCTTCGCCATTGATCTCGAAGAAGAACGTGTTGTGCGCGGAATTGACGGGGAAGGGACCGCCTTGCACGCCATACGCTCTCACGGCCAGCAGGATCGTCGCTGCCGCGGACGCTCCCTGAAATACGGCCTCGCCCTGATCGTTGGTCTTGCCTTGCACCGGCCCCCGGCTCTGTTGGAGGATCACGTCGATATCCCCCGCCGGCTCGCCGTTCGGATTCTTGACCCAGACGTGAACTCCCGAATCCTTGGTCGTTTCGCTGCGCACGAACTTGAATGGAAGCGCTGGGGCGCCGACAGTAGTGAGAACTACCGAATTCCCGTCCACTTGCCAGGACCCTCTGGCGTAATAATCCACCGCGCCGGCCGAAAGTACATATTGGAAAGAGTGATTCGGCAGGAGAAGCAACTCGGAGGAAATCTCCATGGAGTTCTGCAAGACGTAACGGCCGCTGACATCCTGAGCGGCGAGACAGATCGAGGTTAGCACTAGAAAGGAGACCGGGAGGCAGAGCAGCAGAGTGGGTTTCATGGTTCGCTCTCTAATCAGGTTAACCTTGAAGACGTGATCCACAACAGGGAAGACGTGATCCACAACAGGGAAAATGCGATCCCCAAGAGCCTGGTTTTGATTTTGAGTTTTTCTCTGGCCTGCCTGGCGCAGGAGACTCCGACCGAGCGTGAGGCCGCTCGCGAGGTGGTTCGCAAGTTGAACACCTTGGAGCAGTCGCTGGATATTCCGGCGGCGGTAGCGAAGCTCACCGGTCCGGACGCCGAGCGGGACCGCGTAGCCGCGCGAGCCAAAGAACTGATGGAAACCGGCCTGCTTGCGCTGGCCGATGACATCACGCGCCATCCGGAGATTGGTTTTGAAGAGCGCCGCTCGATCGGGAAACTGATCGAGGTATTGCGCCAGCACGGCTTCGAAGTCAAGACCGATGTGGCTGGGTTTGAGACTGCCTTTGTGGCGCGGTTTCATGGCAGCAGCGCGAGGCCCGTGCTGGGCGTGATTGTCGAATACGATGCGCTCCGCGGGACCAAGGGCGCGTTTCACGGCGACCAGCACAGCGCCCAAGGCCCGGTGGGTATTGCCGCCGCCGTGGCGGTGGCCGAATATCTGGAGCGCACCAAGACGCCGGGATCGGTGGTGGTCTATGGCACGCCGGCGGAAGAGAGGATGCCGCCGCCGGTGAAGACGGTGATGTTCCAGGCCAAAGTGTTTGACGCCGACGTCATCGTGCGCAGTCATTCTTCGATCGCCAGCACGCGCGCGGCGCCGGGGTTCGGAACCTGCTGCATGAATATCGATGGGGTGAAATACATCTTCTCGGGCGCGCCCGCGCACCAGTTGATGGCCTGGAACGGGCGCAACGCGTTGACGGCGGTGATCGAGCTTTTTAATCACATCGATGCCATTCGCAGTAATCTCCGGCCGGAAGCCCGGATACAAGGCGTGATCACCGAGGGCGGCAGCGCTCCGAACGTGGTTCCCGACCGCGCGGTTGCGGACTTCTATATCCGCTATCCGGACGCGGCGTACTTGAAGCAGGTGCGTGAGATGGTGGACAACGCGGCGCGCGCGGCGGCCCTGGCCACCGGAACCAAAGTGAAGATTGACGCCTATGGCGAAATGCGCGATGGCATCTCCATCGCGTCTTTGGGTGAGGTGAGCTTCGGGTATCTGAAGAAGTTCGGCGCTACGCATTTAGAAACCGTATCCGGCTCGCCGCAAGGTTACGATGAAACCGGCAGCGTGTCGAGCGCGGTCCCCGGTGTAGGCGTCAGCGCATTCACTTCGACCGGGGCCTATCATACCTACGAGATGGAAGCGGACGCGCTCAACGAAACCGGCCACCGTGGATTTGTCATCGACGCCCAGACGATGGCGTCCATCTTGTACGATTTTGCGGCATATGCGGACTATCGGACGCTGGTCCAACGCGAATTCGGAGCGGTCCGTTCCTTGTATGGCGAATATCAGGAAGCATTGAATCAGACGTACCAGACTCCGGCCGTCCCGGAAGCGAAGTAGGGCGAAGCTCAAGCCGTTGGTTCGACAGTTGCTTGTGCTTTGCGCTATCTCTTGAGGTCTCGAACCCCCCGATTTCCCCAGAAAGCTAGCAGCGGGCTCTGCTCAGAGAACCCGTCTTAGTGGGGTTAGGTCACGAGTACTAGTACTTCCAGTAAAATTACCCTTGTTTGTGCACAATAGATTAGTCCGCGCCTACGCCACTAGTGTTATTCTGCTACAGAAGCTTTAGAACAAAGAAGAGCAATAGCGTTTAGAACGTTCTTTGGTTGGCTAAAGCGAACATCGCGAAGTGACGAAAGGATAGAGGGGAAAGTCTTGCTGCGGATCCTCCCCCCCGAGAAAATGAACCGCTATCCATTCTCGATCTTTAGCCCGAGGTTCTTTCATGAACTTCGGTTTACCCAATGTTTTCTGCCCTTCCTCCTGGCGCTTTCGATTCCCGTACAGACAGCGGCCCAAACCAATGTTGGCGCGGGACGTCCGAGCGCCGATCGCAGCATTGCGCTGTCGGTGATGGCCTCCCCGAATTTGGTGACACGGGGCCAGACCGCTACGATTCTGGCGACGATCACCAATCAGAATGCCTTCAGCGACCAGCAATTGCAGCCGGGCGACCAATTCGTGCTGGACTACGATCTGGGCGACGGGATGCTTCAGTCGACGCTTCCCACGGTGATCGTTACATCGGCGACGCTGTCAGCCATGAATTTCACGGCCACATGGGGCAGTAGTTCACGACAGGTGGTGGTCGAGTACAACGGGCCACCGGCAGCGTTTGGAGTGGACGATGCCATCGCAGTATGTGTTGCGCTACAAGCGTCGAGCTACGCTCGTATCAACCGGATATACCTGAGCGCTCCCAACACCGCGCGCCGCTTCTCGATCGAGCAATCGGGTATGGACTCCTGGTTTAGCGCGGATTTCGCGTTCGGAACACCCGGGCCGGCTGGGCCAGAGGGACCGGCGGGAGTACCTGGCGCCAACGGTCCCACGGGAGCGGCCGGTCCGCCTGGTGCCACGGGGCCGCCGGTGACGTTTAGAGGGCCCTGGAGTAGCGTGGTGGCGTATGTGGCTGGGGATACAGTCTCCTATAACGGCTCGGCCTATATCAGTATCGCGAATAACACGTCGGCGCTGCCCGACTCCAATGCGGCTTACTGGTCGCTGTTAGTGCAGCAGGGAGCAACAGGGCAAACTGGGGCAGCCGGCCCTGCCGGAGCGGCGGGACCAGCTGGAGCGGCTGGAGCCAGCGGAGCGACCGGGCCAGTTGGTCCAATCGGGCCCGCAGGGGCGAATGGAGCGCCTGGGACGAATGGGGCACCTGGGACGACCGGACCGCAAGGTCCGCAGGGCTTATCTGGGGCGCCTGGGCCACAGGGGTTGACAGGGCCAACGGGTCCGGCGGGGGCACAGGGACCGCCGATTGCTTTTCGGGGCGGATGGCAAGGCGGCACGGCGTACGCAACGGGCGATACGGTCTTCTTTGCAAATTCCAGCTACATCGCCCTGAGTCCTTCCACCGGACTTCAACCCGATCTCAACGCGGGAGCTTGGAGCTTGCTAGCTAAAGCGGGAACTGCGGGGGTGGCCGGACCGGCTGGACCAGTGGGCCCAACGGGTCCGGCAGGCGCCACGGGGCCGGCTGGACCAGTGGGGCCGGCCGGGCCGGTGGGAACGGTTGGGCCCGCGGGGCCGCCGGTAAGTTTCAAAGGGGCTTGGGTTAACACCACCACTTATTCGATTGGCGATGCGGTGTCGCTGGGAGGGGCGAGCTATATCGCCCTCACGGTCAACTCTGGCCAGAGTCCCGATATCAGTCCATCGAATTGGGGATTGCTGGCGCGCGCCGGTGTGAATGGCCCCCAGGGTCCAATCGGCAACGCGGGCTCGACCGGACCGGCCGGCCCCGCTGGTCCTGCCGGACCCGCCGGCCCCGCTGGACCTGCCGGACCCGCCGGAGCGGGGGGAATGATCCTGGGTCAGTTTAACTATCCAGGCGGCTCTGGCAGCCCATTCTTCCCCATCAATTCGTCCGGTGACCCGACGTCCGGCGGCACCAACGCATCTTATTCCCAAAATGCCGTGGTCATCCCGATTGCTTGCACCGTCAATACTCTTTACGTCTTCCAGCAAGCGTCGAGTGGTTCGTCCGTTACGGTGACACTATTCAAGTCGGCTGGCGGAACCGGTTCCGCCACCGGCACCGGGCTGTCCGTGACAGCGAGCAACGGCGCCGGCAATCATGCGAGCGGATCGGTTTCGGTGGCTGCGGGGGACACGCTTGCCTATCAAGTAACCGGATCGGGCGTCAGCGGCCTGGGGACCGTTCTGTCCACGGGCCTGCTCTGCCAGTAAGGCCGGAGATTGCGGCTTGGCTAGCGGCCGACGCCCTCAGTGCGCGGCTAGCGCCTGCACCTTCGCAAAGCTCGCATCGAGCTGCTTCACGAACTCGTCAACGTCCGCTTTGTCGATGTTAAGTGGTGGGGATAAGCGGATGACATTGCCGAAGTAACCGCCTTTGCCGATCAGGATGCGGTTTTCGCGCGAGGATTCCATCAGCGCGGCGGTAGCGGCGGTGGCTGGTTTCTTGGTCTTGCGGTCTTCGACCAGTTCCAGCCCCAGCAGGAGCCCCATGCCGCGGACTTCGCCAATAATTGGGTGCTTGGCTTGGAGTTCTTCCAGCTTGCCGCGCAGATACGCCCCCACTTCGGCGGCATTAATCGAGAGCTGGTGCTCTTCGATGAAGTCCAGCACGGCTTTGGCGGCGGTAGTGGTGATGGGGTTGCCGCCGAAGGTCGAGATCTGGGCGCCTTTTACGGAGTCGGCGATCTCGGGACGGGCGACGGTGAGTCCGATTGGCGCTCCGTTGCCGAGGCCTTTGGCGCTGGTGATGATGTCGGGTTGAACGCCCCACTGCTCGATGCCAAACCATTTTCCGCCGGTACGGCCCCAGGCGGTTTGCACTTCATCGCTAATATAAACGCCGCCGTATTTCTTGACGATCTGGGCCACGATGGGAAAATATTCTTTGGGTGGGGTGACGAAGCCGGCGACGCCCTGAATGGGTTCGGCGATGAAGCCGGCGATGCGGCCGGAAGTGGTGGTGCGAATCACCTCCTCCACATCCTGAGCGCACTTTACCTCGCAGGATGGATAGGTGAGTCCGAAGGGGCAGCGATAGCAGTAGGCGTTGACGGCATGGACGACTCCGGCCTGGGGCGACCCGCCGATTCGCCAGTTGGATTGGGCCGTAAGCGTCATGGCGAGCGACGACCGGCCGTGATAGGCGTAACGCAGAGCGACGATTTCGCTCGAGCCGGTGTAGCAGCGGGCGGCGGTGATGGCGGTCTCATTGGCTTCGGTCCCGCTGTTGGTGAAGTAGGACTTGGTGAGCTTTCCGCCGGGCGTGATCTGGGCGATCTTTTTGGCCAGCGCGGCCTGTGGTTCATTGGCGAAGACGGTTGAGACATGTTGCAGCCGGTCGAGCTGCGCATGGACCTTTTGATTCACACTCTCATTGCAGTGGCCGATACTTACTGTGACTATGCCTCCGAAGAAATCCAGGTACTGGTTGCCATCGGCGTCCCAGACGTATTGATCTTTGGCGTGAGAAATCACGAGAGGCGTCTGGTAGTAGTGAAAAACGGCCGGGAACAGGTACTCGCGATTGGCAAGAATCACTTCTTCTTTGGTCATAGGAACAGGATACGCCAGGTGGCCGGAGAACGCAGGGGCAAAAAAGCGGTGAGAGAAATAGACGAAGGTTACGGCCAGTTTGGAGGGGAGATAGTATTTCGCCTGTCTAGCTCGCGAACGTGTAGTGAGGGGACCGAGCGCCAATTCCCTCACTTACGTTCGGGGTTAGATGGGCGGTGCGGGGTCCGCCGGGTAAAGTCCGCAAGTCAGTCGTGGGTAATTTCAGCACAGGCTAAAGCCGAGCAAACCGATGGATGACGAGGTAGTCCGCGAGTTCCTGGTCGAGAGCGAGGAAAATCTCACTCGCCTGGACAAGGAGATCCTGACTCTCGAGCAGCAGCCTGGGCATGCCGGATTACTGGCGAGCATTTTTCGGACGTTCCACACCATAAAAGGAACCTGCGGATTTCTGGGATTTCCCATTCTGGAGAAGCTGACCCATCAGGCCGAGAACCTGTTGAGCCACCTGCGCAGCGGCGCGCTGCCGGCCACGCCTCCGGTGATTACGCTGATTCTCGAAAGCGTCGACGCCATCCGGAAGATTCTCGCCGGGATTGGGGAATGGGGCCATGAGCCAGCTCACGACTACGCCGAGCTGATTGGCCGGTTGGGAGAGGCAGTAAATCTGTCGAAGCCGCCCGCGCCGCCGGCCGGGGCAGTGGCCGCGCCAGCTCCGTCCGAGCCGGAACCCGCGGCCACTGAAAAAAGCAGTTTTACCGACAATACCATTCGCGTGGACGTCAACCTTCTCGACAAGCTGATGAATCTGGTGGGTGAACTGGTGCTGGCCCGCAATCAGATTCTGCAATATAAAGACCGTCATGAAGACGCGGTTTTGAATGCGACCTCGCAACGGCTGAATCTCATCACGTCGGAGCTGCAGGAAAGCGTTATGAAAACCCGCATGCAGCCGATCGGCGTGGTCTGGAACAAGCTGCCACGGCTGGTGCGCGATCTGTCCAAATCGCTGGGCAAGCACATCGAGCTGAAGATGGAAGGCGCTGGCACGGAGTTGGACCGCACCATTATCGAGGCGATCAAGGATCCGCTGACGCATCTGATCCGTAATTGCTGCGATCACGGCATCGAGACTCCCGACGTCCGCGCCGGCAAAGGCAAGCCGGTAGCCGGCACCATCGGCTTGCGGGCTTTTCACGAGGGCGGTCACGTGATCATTGAGATCGGCGACGATGGCAAGGGAATCGACGGCGGCCGCCTGAAGCTAAAAGCTATAGAAAAAGGCATTCTGCGCCCGGAACAAGCGGAAGGGATGGGAGACCGGGAAGCGGTGGGTCTGATCTTCCACGCAGGTTTTTCGATGGCCGAGGCGGTGACACGGATCTCCGGCCGGGGCGTGGGCATGGACGTTGTGAAGTCCAACATCGAGCGGATCGGCGGCTCCATCGACATCGCCACCGAGGTGGATTTGGGCGCCACGGTGCGGCTGAAAATTCCGTTGACTCTGGCCATCATTCCGGGGCTGATTATTGAGACGGGCGGCCACCGTTTTGTCATTCCGCAGGTGAGCCTGGTCGAGCTGATTCGCCTCGAAGGCGACGGCCAGGAGCGTAAAATCGAGTGGCTGCACGATGCGCCGGTCTACCGCCGGCGGGGAGCGCTGCTGCCGGTGGCCTTTCTCAACCAGGTACTGGGGCTGCCGCGATCGGCTGCACCGGAAGCGGCCAACATCGTCGTGGTTCAGGCCGAGCAACGCCAGTTCGGCTTGGTGGTGGACCATATCCTGGACACGCAGGAGATTGTGGTCAAACCGCTGGGCAAGCAGTTGAAGAACCTGTCGGCGTACGCCGGGGCGACCATTATGGGCGACGGGCGCGTGGCGTTGATTCTGGACGTGATGGGAGTGGGGAAGATCTCCGGCGTGTTCTCGTCCCGCACCACGGAAGCGCAGCCGGCGGCCGCCGGAGCGGCGCAGACGCGCGGGCTGGAACGGATTCTTCTGTTCCGCTCGGGAATCCACCTGCGGATCGCTCTGCCCCTGTCGGTAGTCGCGCGGCTGGAAGAATTTCCGCAAGACTCCATCGAGCGCGCCGGCGGACACGCCGCGGTCCAATACCGGGATCGCATCCTTCCGCTGGTTTCGCTCAATACCGTGCTTTCGGGCGGGGACGACACCGCGGCCCTGGCCCGCGATCCGCTGCAGGTCGTGGTGATTCGAGACGAGCAGCGGATGCTCGGCATGGTGGTCGACGAGATCCTCGACATTATTGAAGACCGGCTGGAGGCGCGCCAGGCCAGCTCGCACCGCGGATTGCTGGGAGCGGCGGTCGTTCAAAGCCAGATCACCGACGTGCTGGATCTGCAGCCGGTGATCGAAGCCGTGGGGGTTGCCTGGACAGCCGGAGGGACGGCGGCCGGATGGAAGACCGCCGCGGCGAAGACGGCGCCCGGCGGGGAGGGTCCGGCAGTGCTGCTGGCGGAAGCGTCGCAGTTCCGCCGCGGCGTGGTGCGCAGCGCGCTCGAAATGGCCGGCTGGCAGGTGATCGAGGCCGAGGATGAGAGTGCGGCTCTGCGCGCGCTCGAACTGGAGACGATCGGCGTGGTGGTGGCGGCCACCGATCTTCCGCCGACGGGCTGCGCGGCGTTGCTGCAACGGCTCCAAGACGACCCGAAATTGAAACACATCAAGGTGGTGGGAGCCGGCGCCAGCGCCACTGACAAGCAGTCGGGAAGCTTCGACGATTTCCGGGTAAAGGAAGACGCAGCGGGCATTCTCGCTTCGGTGCGGCGGCTGGCGGAGGCGGTAGAGCGGACGGTCTTAGAGGCGCCGTGTTAGGGACTGGTCTTTGGGGTCTTAAGGACTGGTCTTAGAGACTGGATGACAAATGGGACAGCAACTGGCGACATTTTCGGTCGGATCGATGCATTTCGGGGTGGATGTGCTCGAAGTGCAGGAGGTCTTGCGCGAGCAAGCGATGACGCACATTCCCACCGCGCCGGAGGTGGTTCGGGGATTGATCAACCTGCGCGGCCAGATCGTGACGGCGATCGACATGCGGATGCGGCTGCGCTTGCCGCCGCTCGAGTCCGGGCCGCCGCTGATGAACATGATTATCCGCACCGAGGATGGGGCCGCCAGTCTTCTGGTCGATGAGATAGGAGACGTCATCGAGGTGTCGGACAGCAGTTATGAAGAGTGCCCGGAGAACCTTGCGCCCTCGGTGCGGGAGATCGTGCTGGGAGTTCACAAGATGAAAGAGAGTTTGCTACTTCTGCTGGACACCGCGAAAGCGCTGGATGTTTCCAGCTAAGAGAGGGACAGGATTTTATGGCCAAGAAACATAATGGCAACGGGCACGTGGCAGAGCCCGCGCTGGCCGGGCCTGCGGCGAAGGCGAGCGGATCGGCGAAGAGACAGAATGGCATTCGAGGCGAGGGCGGGACTGGGCCGGGCGCTGCACTGGCCGGCCGGCCGGCACCGACCGGAACCGTGCGGCTCGAACGGCCGCGGGTGGCCGAGCTGCCGGATGCCTTGCACGACCGGGCCGCCTATTTTCTGCAGATTTCCTTGCCGATCTTCGTTCTCGATCTAGAGCACAACGTGGTGGACGCCAATCCGGCTGCCGCGGATCTGGTGGGCTGGACGCGCGAGCGGCTGCAGGGGGCGAGCTACTTCGATGTACTGGATCATCCGGCCTGCCGGAACGGAACATGCGCGGCGGCTCGAGCGATACAGTCGGGCCGGCGGGTCACGGATTGGGCCACTCCGCAGATACTAGGCAGGGCGGTGCCGCTGCTGGTGAGCGCTGAACCGATCTTCGATTATGGCCGGGACAATAGCCGGGACAATGGCCGGGTGACCGGCGTGATCCAGATATTTACAGATGTGTCGGAGGAAGAAAAGCTGGCTCAAGAACTGCTGCGCGTGGTGACCGCTGTCCAGGATGGCGATCTTTCGGCGCGGCCGATCGAGCAGGCGTTCAATGACCGATCGAAAGTGGTGCTGGGCGGAGTCCGTGACCTCATCGAAGCGCTCGGTGCGCCGCTGAAAACTGCCATCGAGCATGTTGACAGGATTGCTCGTGGAGATATTCCCGAGCCCATCACGGAAGAATACCGCGGCGACTTGAACAAACTGAAAAACAGTCTGAACGGTTGCATCGAAAACATCACCGGATTCGTCGCCGAAATGACACACATGGCGGAGGAGCACGATAAAGGCGATATCGATGTCGTGATTCCGGCCGAGAAATTCCACGGGGCGCACCGGGCGATGGTGCAAGGCGTCAACAATATGGTGGGCAGCCATATTGCCGCCAAGAAGAAGGCCATGGCCTGCGTGGCGGAGTTCGGGAAAGGCAATTTTGAAGCGCCGCTGGAGCGCTTCCCGGGCAAGAAAGCTTTCATCAACGACACCATCGAACAGGTGCGATCCAACCTGAAGAACCTGATCGGCGATTTGCACCTGTTGAGCGGAGCGGCGGTAGACGGCAAGCTCACCACGCGGGCCGACGGCTCGCGCCACCAGGGAGACTTCCGCAAGATCGTGGAGGGAGTCAATGCAACCCTGAATGCCGTGCTCGAGCCGATCAATGAGGCGGCGGCGGTGCTGGCGCGCATTGCCGGCCAGGACTTAACCGCGGCCGTGATGGGCGACTATCGCGGAGACCACGCGGCGATCAAGAACAACATTAACCAAATGACGGCGGACTTGAGGGAAAGCCTTGGTCAGGTGAAGAAGAGCGCCGCATCGGTGTCTTCCTCGGCCGGAGAACTGATCGGTGTGAGCCAGCAGATGGCGGGCAATGCGGAAGAAACGGCTACTCAGGCCAACATGGTTTCGGCGGCCAGCGAACAGGTCACGCAGAATATCAACACCGTTTCCTCGGCGACGGAGCAGATGCAGACTTCCATCCGTGAGATCGCCAAGAACTCGAACGAAGCCGCGCGCGTGGCCAAGCACGCCGTGGACGTGGCGCAGAGCACCAACCGGACGATCACCAAGCTGGGGGCTTCCAGCGCGGAGATCGGCAATGTGGTCAAGGTCATCACCTCGATAGCGCAGCAAACCAATCTGCTGGCGCTCAACGCGACCATTGAAGCGGCGCGGGCCGGGGAAGCGGGCAAAGGCTTCGCGGTGGTGGCGAACGAGGTGAAGGAGCTGGCTAAGCAGACCGCCAAGGCGACGGAAGAGATCAGCAAGAAGATCGAGGCTATTCAGTCCGACACCGGCGGAGCGGTCAAGGCGATTGACGAAATCGGCGCGATCATCAACCAGATCAACGACATTACCAACAGCATCGCATCGGCGGTGGAAGAACAGACCGTAACCACCAATGAGATCAGCCGGAGTGTGGGTGAGGCGGCCTCGGGGAGCGCCGATATCTCGAAGAACATCTCGGGCGTGGCCATGACGGCTCAGGGAACCACGCGCGGTGCCATCGAGTCCCAACAGTCGGCAGAGGCGCTGAACCAGATGGCGGAACAGTTGCAAGCGGTGGTCGGACGATTCAAGGTCTAGCGGTTGTGGAAAGAGTCTGCACAGGCTAAAGCCTGTGCTAACCCGCCCGAACGGGCGGGTCTGCTTGACTAACCCCGAACGTCAGTGAGGGGATTGGCGCTCGATCCCCTCACTGACGTTCGGGGCTAGACACGGGTTAGACATGATTTCAGAGATGTAGAAACTCCAGGCACAGGCGAAAGCCTGTGCGCCTGAGAAAATGTAGAAACTCCAGGCACAGGCGAAAGCCTGTGCCACAGGGTTGTGAGGTGTTTGCGCGGGAGGAGGATATTGCCATGCGTCACGCTCTTGTCGTGGACGATGCTAGAGCCGTCCGCCGAATCATTTCCGGTATTCTACAGAAGCTCGATTATGAGGTGCTGGAAGCGGAGAATGGCCGTGCGGCCCTCGACCTTCTCACTGGCTTGGATTTTGTGCCGGAGCTGGCTCTGCTGGATTGGAACATGCCGGAAATGGATGGTCTCGAAGCCTTGCGGCACATACGCGCAGAGCCGCGCTGGGCTTCCATGGTGATCTTGATGGTTACCACCGAGACGGAGGTCGAACGGATCTGCCTGGCGCTCGAAGCCGGCGCCAACGAGTACATCATGAAGCCGTTTACGCCGGAGATTCTGGTGGAAAGGATCGCCATGGCCGGCGCCGTGGTGTGACCGGGCGGTCGTATGCGATTGGCGCCAAGAAGAATCGGAGCAGGGGAGCGCATCCGCGTGATGGTAGTGGACGATTCGGTGGTGATCCGCCGGCTGGTCACTCACGCGCTGGAACAGGAGCCGCGCATTGAAGTGGTTGGGGCGGCTTCAAACGGCAAGCTGGGATTGGATCGGATCCCCCAGTGGAATCCGGACCTGATCACGCTGGACATAGAGATGCCGGAAATGGACGGGATCTCTATGCTGCGGGAGCTGCAATCGCGCTTCCCGCGGATTCGTGTGGTGATGTTGAGCAGTCTCACGGAACGCGGAGCGGCCAGCACGCTGGAGGCGTTGGGAGCCGGGGCTGACGACTACGTGGGGAAAATTGCCGGCGGAGGGTCGACGGAGCAGTCGATGGTGCGATTGGGCCTGGAGCTGATTCCCAAGATCCTGCAGTTTTTCCCGCAACCGGCGCCACCTCCGCCGCCTCATCGTCCTCTACTGAAGAGGCAGGTGCGTGGCTTCGCTCCACTGCCTCGACTGTTAACCATTGGAGTGTCTACCGGAGGTCCAAGCGCATTGGCGGAACTTTTGCCGAATCTCCCGGCGAACTTCCCGCTTCCGGTTCTGGTGGTCCAGCACATGCCGCCCATGTTCACCCGCTCCCTGGCGGAGCGCCTGAATGCGAGTTGTCCCCTAGCTGTCGCTGAAGCCCGCGCCGGAATGCCCGTGGCGCCGGGGACGGTGTTGATCGCACCCGGCGACTATCACATGCGCGTGACCGGCAAAATGGCGGACATCCGGATCGCCTTGGACCAGGAACCGGCGGTGAATTCCTGCCGTCCGTCGGTGGACGTCCTCTGGCATTCGCTGGCGGAGTGCTGTGGCGGAGCGGTTCTGGCGGTGATTCTTACCGGCATGGGCCAGGATGGCGCGAATGGAGCGGCCGCGCTGAGCGCCCGCGGCGCGCGTATTTTCGCCCAGGACGAAGCCAGCAGCGTGGTGTGGGGCATGCCAGGCGCGGTCGTGCGCGCGGGTCTCGCCGACCGCGTCGCCGCTCTGGCCGAGTTGCCGGGAGCGATCCTGTCTTTTGTTCAAACGGCGTTGGGGACACTGGCGTGAGGATCGCGTGATGGCGCAAACCCTGGCGGTGGAAAATCTGAAGTTTCTTCAGGAGCGGGTATACGCTCATTCCGGGATCGTGCTCGATGAGAGCAAAGGATATTTGATTGACGCCCGGTTGTCGCCAATTGTCCGGCAGCTGCAACTGGAGTCCATCAACGATTTGTGCGAGCTGCTGCGCGCCACGGCACGCTCTCCCATCGAGACCCGGGTGGTGGAGGCCATGACCACCAATGAAACGTACTTCTTCCGCGAAAACGAGCATTATATAGCGATTCGAGAAAAACTCATTCCCCAATTACAGGTTTCGCGGCAAGCCACCCGCCAGATGCGTTTTCTGTCCGCGGCCTGCTCCACCGGCCAGGAAGCGTACTCGCTGATTATGCTCCTGCTCGACATGGGGCTCGGTACAAATTGGAACCTGTCGGTGCTGGGGACAGATATCAGCAATCCAGTGCTTGATCGCGCGCGCGCCGGACGCTACCAGCAGATCGAGGTTAGCCGCGGCTTGCCCGCGCCGGCGCTGGTGCGGTATTTTCGCCATGGGGGCGCGGATTGGGAGATCAAAGAAGAGGTGCGCAGACGCGCCGAATTCCGATTGCTGGATCTGCGGGACATCACCAGCCGGGTGGGCCCGTTTGACGCCATTTTTTGCCGCAATGTGCTGATCTACTTCGATGCGGCGACACGCAAGAGAATCCTAGCCCGCCTGCATTCCTGCCTGGCGGCAGGAGGCTGGTTGATCCTGGGCGGCGCCGAAAATTGCCGCGGCACTGAGGATTTGTTCCGGCGCCAGAACGTCGGCAAAGCCAGCGTATTCGTTTCCGGCGGTTAGGTCCTTAGTTCCTCGCGAGAGTGACCGCTGCATCCGAAGAATACTGCTTTTCCGCCGGAGAATACCGCTCTTCCGCCGGAGAAAGCCGCTCTTCCGCGCCAGCGAGAGAAAGTACTTCGACGCGCTGCCCTTCACTGAGTTCCTGGAGCACTACGTGGCGGCCGTTGCGGAACTCCAGGGCATCGCGATAGGTATGCGCGTTCGCGCTCAACTCCCGAAAAACTCCCGTTTCCTCCAGCGCCAGCCCAAACGCGCGCTGCAATCCAGCCGGAATGTCTCTTAGCCGCAGCCGTGCGCCGGGAGGAACGCAAACCGCGCACACCGCGGCGAAGTGACGGCGAGGCATGAGAAATTGTTTGAGGCCGGCTAGAATTCCAGGCTTGGAATCCCGAAAGTCCGGCTTGGCATTACGTACGTCATGGGCGGAAGCCAGCCCGATTGCTCCGGAGGGGAATCTGTAGACGACCAGTTCCTCTCGCTCTTGAGCGAGTCTGTTAGGGAATTCGTACAGAGAGTAGTCGCACATGCGTCTTGGACGCTCGAGAACGCGCAAAGATTTCAGATTCTAACGAGCTTTTTGCGTGGATTTATCCGGCGGATCGATTGGGCAGCGGGATTCGAAACAGCGCTGGGAAGGCAGCGTCTACCGGTCAGAGAGCCAGGCCGGGGAAGGTCTGCTTCGATGGACGTTGGATCCGGAAGGAGAATAGAATGAAGGGGAATGTTTGGAAGCTCATGATGTTCACGGCGGCGGCCGTGGCGGTCGTTAAGCTTCTGCCCGACATTAGACGCTATATTCGTATCTCCACGATATGAGGCCGCCAGGCCGCCAGTCGAGGTGCACACAGTCGCCGATGGGCGGGCCGTGCTCAAAATAAGTCAGTCATACCTTGGCAAGGGCGGGGTTGCCAGCCGTCTCCGCGCGCTCTGGCGTTGGTACAGTACGAAGTTCGCGACCAGCCCCGGCACATCAGGCATTTCAGTTATACATTAGATTCATGAAAACTACGGTGCAGTATGCTGGCAATGATTTCTTCATCGGCGTGAGCCCTGGAGGTCACGCTCACGTCTTCGAAACGAACTCGGAGCGCAAGAGTGCTCCCACGCCTGTGGAAATGGTGCTGTCAGCGCTGGGGGCGTGCACGGCGTCCGACGTAGTTTCCATCCTGACAAAGAAAAGGCAAACGATTACGAGCTATCGAGTCGAAGTGAGCGGGGAGCGCCGCGACGAGTTTCCCCGCAGCTTCAAACTCATTCATATACATCACGTAATCCACGGGCGCCATATATCGGAACCCGCTGTCGTGCAGGCGATCGAGCTGTCCGATACAAAGTACTGCGGTGTCGCCGCGAGCCTGCGGCCAACGGCCGAGATTTCGAGCAGTTTCGAAATCATCGAGGACCCGGACGACACCGGCCGATGAACCGTTCTTCTAGGCGCCCCACACGGCAGTTCCGGTTCTCAGCTTGGTTTTGGATCTCATTCGCCGAGTTCCCTGCTTCTTGGCCTTGTTGATTGGTTAGCCGCCCCAGAGAGCGTTGCCGCCGCTGGGTTCTAGCTTAGAGCTAAGCTAGCTGCCCCATAGGGCATTGCCAGCCTTTACGCTTGTCTTCGTCTTCATCGCGCGTCTCCTTTCCCCTCGATTAGTTTTCTAGCTGCCCCAGGCAGCGCTGCCGGCTTTCAGATTCGTTTTGGTTTTCATGATTCGTTCCCTCTCACTGAGTACCTTCGCAAATCTCCGGCGGAACGGCTAACGGAAAACCGATATTTTTTGATGGAAGGATCCCCAATCCGTATCTCGAACACCGATCGTAGAAGTTCGGAACGTGGAACCGCAATAGGCCGGGCTGGCTGGTCTATGCTATGGAAAGACCAGTCTTGCCCCAGCTCACTTGGCGGCGCCGGCCATACCCAGATCGGTCAAGATTTTGGGAGCGGCTTCGTCCACCGCCAGCAGGTTGTGACAGGCTGCACAGTCCTGACTGACGGCGGTCCCTTGAGCATTGGTGTGCGAACCGTCGTGGCAGCGGAAGCATCCTGGAAAATCGGTATGACCGATGTTGTTGGGGTGGGTGCCCCAGGTCACTTTCATGGCGGGAAATACATTGCGCGAATAGATTTCCACCAGGGCCTTGCCGGCGTTTGCTACTTGCGCCACGTCTCGCTGGTAAACGTCCGGATATGACTTTTGATAGTACGACGCGAGTGCGGCGGGAATTTCTCGCGCAGCTTCATCCTGGCTCGCATAGGCTTTCTTGAGCAGCGCCAACCCTTGCTTCTTGACAAAAGGAAGCGCGGGCGAAATCTCTCCCGCGGCTAACGCCTGGTCCAACGCCCGATCCGGCAATTGGAACGCGTGAGAAGGACGGTTGTGACAATCAATGCAATCCATCTCCCGAATCGGCAAATTGCCCGGGCCGGGGGATTTCGGATCCGCGGAGTAAGTGGTCTTATGGCCATCGGCGGAGGTGTATTCAACCCAGGGGATGGTTTGCCGCGATTCATCCGAGGCAGCGTAGCGTATACGGACTCCCGAGCCAACGTGCATTCCGTGAATGCTGGTTACGAGGTCGCCGCCGCCGACCTTGAGCAGAAGAACGGTCTTGGTGGAGCTATTGGTGGCGTCTTCGGCGTAATGAGGCACTACGCGCAAGAGGTCCGACGAGCTCCGTTGCGGCCAGTGGCAGACTTCGCAGGTTTCACGCGCGGGCCGCAGGCTTTCCACGGGCGAGGGAACCGGACGCGGATACGTGTTGAACATCACCGCGAATAACTGCCCGGTCCCGGCTAACTTACTCTTTACGAACCAGGAAGCGCCGGGGCCGATGTGGCAAGCGGCGCACTCGACGCGCGAGTGCGGCGAGTTCTGATATGCGCTGAATTCAGGCTGCATCACGACATGGCAGGTGGCGCCACAGAATTCCACGGAGTCCATGTAGTTAACTGCGCCATAAGCGAACTGGCTGCCAATGATGAAATTCGCTACGGTTGTGAGCGCAATGAAGATAGCCAGCCGGCGGAAATCCGGATTTGCCCAAGTGAGAGGCGGAAAGTCCCGAGGATACAAGGACTTTTGATTCTCGCGCCGTCGTTGCCACAACATTCCCAGCGGAATCAGAACCAAACCGGCCACAAAGATAACTGGCAGCAAGAGGTAGACCAATATTCCGACGTAGGGGTGGGTAACCTGGCCCCGCAGGGTAGTAGGCAGGAGGAAGAGCCAGAGGACCGTTGCGGTGGTGACGATGACCACGCCGATAAGACTCAGCCAGTTGTTAGACAGATGGACTAGCGGCGCAAGAAACTTGCGCGAAGCGTCAGATGAAACAGTCATAGGTAGCTAACTTTTCAGAAATGCACGGATCGTATAGGCCAGTATGACAAAGCCGATGACCACCACCGTCACCCCGATTAGGCGCGACATGTTGATGAGCCAGCGCTCCGGTGGGGGTAAACGAAGGCTTTCGAGTTTACCGAGTTCGAGCTTGCGCTGGTACTCTTCCGGATGTCTCTCGGCGAACTCCGCTTCGGTTTGCCGGCCGGTGAAGATGGTGAGATCCATGGGGAAATTGTCCGGTCTTAAGTGTTCGTTGAAAAAATGAATGGTGAAGATGAACCCGACCGCAAGCAAAGCCTCCTCACCGTGAATCAGCAACGCGATGCTCATCCAGGAACCGGGGATCAGCTTGGCAAAAAAGGGAGCAAACCATAGCGCGTAGCCAGACAACCCGATGATTCCCATCCCCCAGAACACCGCCCAGTAGTCTACTTTCTCCCAGTAAGCATAGCGATCGATTTTGGGCTTGGGGCCAAGCCAGAGAAACCAACGCAGATTACCGAAGAAATCCCGGAAGTCCTTGAGATTGGGAACTAGCGAATCCGGTCCCCAGATCAGTCCATACTCGCGCTTGGCGGCAACTCGATAGAGCACATTCGCCACATGCATGACAAAGACCACAGTGAGCCCGAGGGCGGAGAGTTTGTGGAAGAATAAGATGGCCGAGTAACCGCCAATCGCCTTGGCGAAGCCGATGCTCCACGGCGACTCACTGAAGCGCAGAGTGAGGCCGGTGGCGGCCAATCCGAGAAAAGTCACCATCACCACGGCGTGCAAGTAACGTTGGGCGAGCGTGAAGCGGCTGTAATAGCGGACATCAGTTTGCTGAGTGTGAGAGACGGCGGCAGGCGTCGTCATGATGGATTACCTCCCCGCGAACGAATGAACCAGAGGATGGTGTGCAAAATAAAGAATCCAAGCACGCTGGCAAGTAGCAGATTCATGAACACGGCGGAAGCGTGCAGCGCCGGATACGCCTGGGCGTTGTGCGGATCGGCATGCGGCTCATAGGAGACAAAGCTCGCTCCAATTCCCGAATGGCATTTTCCGCAGGTTTCCACCAAATGCGCCTGAGCGACGGAGGATGCCGGATCGGATTTGGGAAGAATATCGTGGGCCCGGTGGCAATCCCAACAGTGAGCGGTCTCGACGTAGCCCAAGCTCGATACCTGAGCATGCAGCGTATCGCGGTAGGTTTGGAACTTTTCCTTGTGGCAGCCGCCGCAAGTGGCCGCCGTTTTCATCTTCCAGGCCGCCTCGCGCACGTCGGCGATCTGGTGCGCCGTGTGACAATTCTGGCACGCCGGCACGGCTGGATTTCCAGCCTTCAGAGCTTTGCCGTGAACACCGGCGAAATAGGCGGTTTCAATTCCCTGATGGCAGGCGCCGCAAGTGGCCGGGATGTTGGCACGGTTGGTGCGGCTCTTGGGGTCTTTCTTGGTCAGAATGTCATGGGCGCCGTGACAACTCGAGCAGGTGGCGGCGACCAAAAGGCCATCTTTGGTCAGCGCGAAGCCGTGAATGGAGTCTATATACTCGGAGTACACGTCGGGCAGTCCGTGTTTCTTGACGAAATCCTGGTTGCCATGGCAGGTTCCACAAGTGCGCGGCAGGTTGAGCGCATAGACCGGCGATTTCGGATCCTTAGCCGCGAGAATGCCATGCGCATCGCCGTGACAGCTTAAACAAGGCTGCTGACTCGAGTGGGCATGGACACTGGAAGAAACGCCCGATCCTTCCGTGGTGTGGCAGGTCGAGCAGTTTACCGGAGCGACATGCTCCGGGTGAGGAAAAGCTCGAATCGTGGTATGACAATCGCCGCAACCGAGAGAGCCATGAATGCTGGCATGCAGCGCTTCCTTCTCGGTATGACATCCCAAACAAGTGGCATCGCCGGCGGCCGCGCCGAAGGCCACGGCCGTACCCCAGAACCAGCACACGGCCGGTAGTAGGAAAACGGCGAGCCTGTTTTGCCGTTGCATTTCATTTGCCTCCGCTCCGGTCGTTCAAGAAGGCAATCAGGTTCGACATGTCCGGACCTTCAAAGCGCGGCCAGGCGATATTTTTGGTCTTCATTCGATCGAGCATTTGCGGGCCGTGGCGCCACAGGACCGAGACCATGGTTGCGGCGGTAAAGGAGCGGCCGGCGCCTCTGAGCTTGGGCGCGCCGCTGGAGGCGTCGTCGTGACAGGCCGCGCAGTGTTTCGCGCTGTAGACCCGTGCGCCGCGGGCGGCGCCGCCTTGATCGGAAAAGAACTGTTCGGCCCACAAATAGCTCGTGATTTCACGCATTTCTCCGACTTCGAGCGCGGCGGGTGCGGCCGCCATTCTGGGCTCGTGATTCCACATGGCGACCCCGATCCCGGTCAGCGTTTGACCCTTGATCCTGCGGGCTAAGGCAGCTTCGTCTTTGTGGCAGGCCGCGCATCCCTTGGATTGGAACAGGGCCTGCCCGTTTGGTCCGGAAGCGATTTCAACGCGAGAAACGGAACTGCGCCCGGCCGGAACGTTGCGCAGATAAACCAGCATATCGGCCAGGTCTTGCGCCGTCAGTTCGGGCCAGCTAATTTTTCTTTTGGCGAATTCCTGGCGCATGGTGGCGGCGTGATTCCACATCGTGGTCACCAAGGCGATCGGCTGGCGGATAACGTTCCATTGCCCGACGGGCGGCGCTTCGGGGACGATGGCGCTTGTCAATCCATGACATTCGGCGCAATGCTTGGCGGCGAACAGACGCTTGCCGCGTGCGGCGTCCCCCGGTTGCTCGAAGAAACGCGCGGCATAGAAATAGGCAAACAAATCGGCCGCCGCCTGTTCGGTCAGGTCGCCTGCCGGCACACTTCGCTCGCGCATCGCGGACCACATAGTAGGCGCGT
>DATFZA010000413.1:0-3339 GCA_035314765.1 Bryobacteraceae bacterium | reverse complement strand
GCGACCCGGCGGCAAGCGGGCCAGTGCCGCGGGACGAATCGGTGAGACCTTAAACTCCAGCGTAGCAGAGGAGCTATGATGATGTTCACCCAGATGCTGACCTGTTTTGGCGACCTCTGTGTCGATCTGGTTGCCCGGAGTCTTACCGCGCCGGCTCCGGGTGAAGATGCGACTGTGGAACATATGGCCATTACCATGGCGGGCGGCGCGGCGAATTGCGCCGTTGCGGCCGCAAGCGCAGGCATCGCCGTGGAGTTGATCGGCCTAGTGGGAACAGACGCGCTGGGCGATGCCATGCTCGCCCATCTCACTGCGGCCGGCGTAGGAACCAGTCACGTTCTTCGGTCATCCGCGCCCACCGGAATGGTTGTGTCTATCGTCCAACCCGGCGGTGAGCGCACGCTCTACTCCTACCGCGGCGCTAACGCGGAAGCCTACGGTCCCCTGCCCGAACATCTGGGCGACTGCGTTTATTTATCCGGATACAGTTTTCAAACCGAGTCCTCGCGCCAGACCGCGCTCGAGCTAAAGGCCCGCGCGAAGATGTGCGCGCTGGATCCGTCGTTCCAATTCGCACGCGATTTCCGCTGCAAGTACCGCGACGTTTTGTCCGGCTTGCATTTCTTGTTGCCTAACCGCGAAGAGGCACGCCTCATGACCAGTGAAGATTCGGTCGAAAGAAGTGCCGCCGCGCTCCGCGCCATGGGCGCGGGCGTCGTAGTGATTAAGCTGGGCACGGCCGGCTGCTTCGTGGACACCGGCACACTGAGCGAGTACGTCCCGGTAGAACCGCTGGAATCGGTAGCCGACTCAACCGGAGCCGGCGACACGTTCTGCGGTGCGTTCTTGGCCGCCATACTGGACGGATGCGATGAAATCGAGGCCGCCCAGCGGGGCAACCGGGCAGCGAGAAAGCGCCTGGGCGGATGAACCCGCAATACCTGACCATCCGCCCGGAGATCCAGCAAGCCCTGGACCAGCGCAGGCCCGTCGTCGCGCTGGAATCCACGGTCATCTCGCATGGTCTCCCGTTTCCGGACAACCTGGAAATCGCCGCCGGAATGGAAATGCGCGTTCGCCAGTCCGGTGCGATCCCGGCGACCATCGGCTTGCTGGATGGCAAGATCGTCGTCGGTTTAGATTCGCACGAGATTCGTCGCCTGGCCGAAAGCCCGGACGTCGTCAAGGTCAGCCGCCGGAACATCGCGCCCGTGTTAGCTCAGCGCAAGCTGGGAGCGACCACCGTTGCCGCCACTATGCTGGTGAGCGCCGCCGCGGGCATACGCTTTTTTGCAACCGGCGGCATCGGCGGAGTCCACCGCGGCGCTCAAAACACTTTCGACATCTCGGCCGACCTGATCGAGTTCGGACGATCTTCCGTGGCGGTGGTTTGCGCCGGCCCGAAGGCGGTTCTCGATATTCCCCTCACGCTGGAAGTTCTCGAAACCGCCGGAGTTCCCATCATCGGCTACGGATCGGCCCAATTGCCAGCCTTTTATTCCATCGACAGCGGCTTCACTCTCGACCATTTCGCTACCACTCCACGAGAGATCGCCGAAATCGCGCGAACTCATTGGGAACTGCCGTTGCGCAGCGGCCTGCTGATCGTCAACCCTCCGCCGGCCGAACACGCGATCGATCGCCATGAGATCGAGAGCCTCCTCGAAGAAGCTCTCACCGCAAGTGCGCAGCAAGACATTCACGGCGCCGCCGTCACGCCATTTCTTCTTTCCTATTTGAACCAGACCAGCGGCGGCAGAACCCTGGCCGTGAACAAAGCGCTGCTACTCAACAACGCCAGCCTGGCAGGCTCGATTGCGAGGGAATATTACCGTTAATTAACGCGGGACGCCTCGTCCCGCCCCAACGCCGGGTAATCTAGAACTAGATGATCAGCCGCTACACGCGCCCGGAGATGGGGCGCATTTGGACCGACCAGAACAAGTATGCCCAATGGCTGCGGGTCGAGCTGGCCGCGACAGAAGCACTGGCCGAAATCGGCGAAGTTCCGGCCGAGGCCGCCGGTCTGCTGCGCCAGCACGCCAGCTTCTCTATCGGCCGCATCGAGGATCTCGAGCGCCAGGTAAAGCACGACGTCATTGCCTTCACGACGGCCGTTTCCGAAAGCATGCGCGCCGCCGGTCACGCCGAGGCGTCCCGCTGGCTGCACTACGGACTGACCTCGAACGACATCGTCGACACCGCCCAGGCGCTACTCCTGCAGCAAGCATCCGAACTCCTGGCGAATGATATCGAGAGCCTTCTCGCCGTCTTGAAGGCCCGGGCGTTCGAGTTCAAGGATACCGTCCAAATCGGGCGCACGCATGGTGTCCATGCCGAGCCGATCACCTTTGGATTGAAGATCGCGCTTTGGTTTGATGAGCTTAGGCGCAATCGATTTCGTTTCGCAGCGGCCCGGGAGGACCTGCGGGTCGGCAAAGTCTCGGGCGCCGTGGGAACCTTCGGGCACATCGGACCAGCCGCCGAGGCGCGCATCTGCGAACGCTTGAACCTGCGCCCGGCCGACATCGCCTCTCAGGTGATCTCGCGTGACCGTCATGCCGCGTACATGGCCACGCTGGCGCTGATTGCAGCTACGCTCGAAAAGATAGCTCTCGAAATCCGACATCTCCAGCGCACGGAAGTCCGCGAAGCCGAGGAGCCGTTCAGTGAGGGGCAAAAAGGATCTTCCGCAATGCCGCACAAGCGCAATCCCATCACCTGCGAGCAAATCTGCGGCTTGGCCAGGGTGATTCGCGGCAACGTCCATCCGGCATTTGAGGACGTGGCGTTGTGGCACGAGCGCGACATCTCCCACTCTTCCGTTGAGCGCGTGATCCTGCCCGACAGCACTATCCTGCTGGACTACCTGCTCGCAAAAACGAACTGGCTGGTCTCTGGCCTCCGGGTTTACCCTGAGCGCATGGCTAAGAATTTGGACAGTACTAAGGGTCTTGTTTTCTCTGGTCAACTGCTCTTGGACTTGGCTGCAGCGGGGCTTCTGCGTGAGGAAGCTTACACTTTGGTCCAGAAACACGCTAGGGAAGCATGGGAGACCGACGGGGATTTCCGCGCCGCGATCCTGGCCGATCCGACGGTGACTGCTCATCTATCACCTGAGAAAATCTACGAAAGCTTCTCAATCAAAAGACAATTGTCAAATGTCGATGCGATTTTCGAACGGGTGTTTTCGTGACCCTTAGATTCGTACTACGGTAGTACCTCAGGCCAGTACCCCAAATCTCTTCTTTCATTTTTGGCCGCTTCGGATACACTAGATCTTAAAGGAGAGCCGAATCGCCCAAAATGAAGAACCAGCGCAGTTCCAAAAGCGATAAC
>DATFZA010000412.1:0-2808 GCA_035314765.1 Bryobacteraceae bacterium | reverse complement strand
GACTAAGCTGGCGTTTCTCCTGGCCACCTGGTTCGGTTGCGGCCTCTCACCTTTCGCTCCCGGCACTGCCGGTTCGCTAGCCGCAATCCTCATCGCTTATTTTCTCCCGTGGCCGCCGCCCGCCTTCGCGTTATGCGCGCTCGCCATCACACCCCTGGGCATCTGGGCCGCCGGCGTCACTGCAAAACAAGTCGGCCGCGAGGATCCCGGTCTCGTCGTGATCGACGAAGTGGCCGGTCAATGGCTCACGCTATCGGCCGCCACTGCCCTCAACTGGAAAAGCCTCCTCATCGCCTTCCTTCTGTTCCGTCTCTTCGACATCTGGAAGCCGTTCCCCGTAAGTCGTCTGGAGCGCCTTCCCGGCGGGCTCGGAATCATGGCTGACGACCTCGCGGCCGGGCTATATGGCGCGCTTGTTATATTCGTACTAGGTCGGTTGCATCTCTATTAACATGGCTTCCAAGAAGGAAACGAACGGACGTCCGCAAATCGTCGGTGTCAGCCCCCCGGCCGCAATTCCTGGGGGCGAGTTTCAGATTCGCGGCACCGGCCTGGCCAGTTCCGACCGCCCGCGCGTTACCATCGGCGACGTCGCCGCGCCCATTGTCATCGGCTCCGATAACTATCTCATCGTTCGCGTACCTGACGGCGCGACAGCGGGAGAGCTAATTGTGGAGTCCGGAAATCAATCCAGCACCGGCTGGACCTGCGATATCGGAATTCAAATCGCCGACAGCATGCACCCGGTTGGCAACCCCGCTGTCGATCTGTTCGGCAACGCCTACACCACCTTCAGCGGATCGCGCGGGCAGAAGACTCCCGTATCGGTCTACAAAATCGATCTGAACTACAGCGTGCGCCCGTTTGTCAGCGACATAATGAACTCGACCGGTCTCGCTTTCGACCGCGAAGGCATGCTCTACGTCACCAGCCGCTTTGAGGGCATCGTGTATCAGGTGACGCCGTCGGGCAACAAGTCGGTGTACGTGGAGGGCATGGGGGTAGCAACGGGCCTTGCATTTGACGCCGAAGAGAATCTCTACGTCGGCGATCGCAGCGGCACGATTTTCAAGATCAGCCGTTCGCGACAGATTTACGTCTTCGCCACGCTCGAACCCTCCATCGCCGCGTATCATCTGGCCTTTGGCGGCGACGGCTTCCTCTACGCCACCGGCCCGACCACTTCCAGCTACGATTGCGTTTACCGGATCTCCACGCACGGTGAAGTGGAGCCTTACTATCGCGGCCTGGGCCGCCCGCAAGGACTTGCTCTCGATGCCGAAGGCCGCCTGTACGTGGCTGGTTCGCTCGGTGGCCGGCGCGGCGTGGTTCGCTTCGACGCAAATCGTAACCCGGAGTTGTTCCTATCCGGCCAAGGCATCGTCGGTCTGGCGTTCACTCCTTCAAGGGGGATTCTGGTCACCACCAACAACTCTCTCTATCGCGTCGATGTAGGGATCGCCGGACTTCCGCTCTTCTAAATGGACGCCGAGATTATCGCCATCGGTTCCGAACTCCTGACTCCCCAGAAGCTGGATACCAATTCGCTTTACTTAACAGACCAGCTAAACGCACTGGGTGTCGAGGTCGTCCGCAAAGCCGTGGTCGGCGACGACCGCCAGCGCCTGACCGAAACCATTCACGGCGCCATGGAGCGTTCTCAGGTTGTCGTTCTGACCGGCGGCCTTGGCCCCACCGAAGACGATCTTACGCGTGACTCGGTCGCATCCGCCCTCGGGCGCCAACTGGTTTTCAATCAGGAAATCTGCGATCAAATTGCCGAGCGCTTTCGCCGCTTCGGCCGAGTGATGGCCGAGATCAACAAGCGCCAGGCTTACCTGGTCAGCGGCGCAGAGGTCCTGGTGAACCCCCGCGGTACCGCGCCCGGGCAATGGATCTCCAACAACGGCCTCACCGTGATCCTGCTTCCGGGCCCCCCAAGCGAACTGAAGGCCATGTTCGAACGGGAGTGCCTTCCCCGGTTAGAAAAGCTGTTGCCGCCCCAAGCCATTCGCGGCCGTTTCTACCGCACCATCGGCATGACCGAGTCCGATCTCGATCAGCTGATCGCGCCTGTTTACACGCGGTACACCAATCCCGCGACCACCATTCTGGCGGTGTCCGGCGAAATCCACATCCACCTGCGTGCCCGCTGCGCCGATGCGGCGCAAGCCGAAGCCTTGCTCAAGGAAGTGGCCGATCAAATCGAACCGTTGCTCGGCGACCGGATTTACTCGACCAACGGCGACACGCTGGAAGCGGTTGTGGGCGCCTTGTTGCGCCAACGCGGCGCGCGCTTAAGCGTCGCCGAAAGCGCCACCGGCGGTCTGCTCGGCGGCCGCATCACCAACGTCCCAGGGAGTTCCGATTATTTCCTCGGCGGTTTCCTCACCTACACCGATGAGATGAAGACCGAATTGCTGGGCGTCCCCGCCGATCTGTTAAGGGAGCACACCGCCGTTAGCGAACCAGTCGCAAGAGCCATGGCCCAAGGCGCGCAAACGCGCACTCATAGCGATTACGCGATTTCCATTACTGGCTACGCCGGCCCGGAAGGCCCTCAACCGGGCCTGGTCTTCATTGGCCTGGCGACGCCATCCGGGGTGGAATCCCGCCGGGTCCAACTGCCCGGCGACCGTGAACGCATCCGCATCTTCTCCACGAATACGGCGCTGGACCTGCTCCGCCGCAAGCTGCTCTAACCGAAGTTCGTCACCAGTGAGGCCGAAGAGCAGGTAAGTCGTTCAGAATCAGTTTAGGCGGTCGCCGAGTCTGCACTACATTTGTGATTGACTTCGAAGCGTTCGG
>DATFZA010000411.1:0-7827 GCA_035314765.1 Bryobacteraceae bacterium | reverse complement strand
TTTGAATTTCCTTGGGCATGTTCTAACTCGCCCCCGCCGGCAACGGCACGCCTTGCACATGACACTTGCCACAGCGCGTCTCTGTTTTTAGTACGTGGCAGGTGCCCCAGCAACTGGAGGTGTGATGCAGTCCGCGCGCCGGCTCCATGCGCGCGATATCTGAAACCTTTTTCAACTCAGGCCTCGGTTCATGACAGGCAGCGCAGGCGATGGGCGTTTCGTCTTTGCGCTTGGTGTGCCCCGAATGCAGAAAGTGGTAATCGTGGGCCGCGGCGCCTTCGACATGGGAGAATACCACCGACTCGGCGATCAGGGCGTGACAGTCCTGGCAGCGCCCGAGCTTTTGGCCGGCCTGATGTTCATGGCAGGAATAACACTCCGGGTGGGCGGGGAAACTCTTGGCGGTGTTGCCAACTCCGCCGGTGTGGCAGGATTGGCAACCGTAGCCTTCCGGATGAGATTTCATCTTGGCGTCATCCATGTGAACGCGATGCGAAAACACGCTGACGCCGAACTGCTTGAGCTCCCGCGGGAATGCCAAAACCTGCGTCTTGTCGGAGGCATCCAAGACATGATTGGCCGGATGACAGCCGGCGCACAGCGGCTCGGACGAGGAAGCATCGAGGTAATTCTCGGTAGAGTGACAATTCCAGCAGGCCGCGTGCCCGGGACGGCGCGGCTCGACGGCGGCGGGATTCTGACCGCTGCGTGTATGGCATGTCTGACATGCGATCTTGGCGTGATCCGCCTGCTTGTGATCGAACACCGAGGAATGTGTGCGCTTGGCCGGCGTGGTGGCCGCGGGTGGCGGGTTGCTCTGGGCGACCAGGGTTTTGAGCGCGCAGCAGGCCAGCAGCAGGTTGAGCGAAATCAGAACCAGGCGGCGCATCATTGCTTCTTCATTGCGCTTCTTCATGGCCTCTCCAGCGGCCTCAGCAGATCGGCCGGCAGCACGTCGGGCAAACCCGGTTTACCGGTGTGACATGAGAGGCACGTCGCCGCAGCCGGCTCACGGATATCGCCCAGGTGCCGCGACTCGGCGGCGGTTTTATGGCACTCGATACAGAGCACGTCGGCATTCTTGGACACCGGCCCAGCGCTCTTCAGGCGGGGCCGCGTGTCGAACAAATGCTCGGCATGGCGGAAATTCCGCACGTCAGTGAACCTTGCAAGTTCCGCTTCATGAGCTACGTGACACACGCCGCAATCGTTGCGGCTTGGATTGAGATTCTTCCGGGCCGCGCTATAGCCGCGCGGGCTATCGCAGTGGCAAACGAAACAGAAGCTGTGGCTGGCTTCCATCTGCTTCTCGGGCCGGCTCGCCGGCGTGGCAGCCGAGGAAACCATACTAGCGGCGGAAACCGGCGCATGGCAATCCGCGCATTGCGATTGGGCCGCCGGGCCGGGCGCCTGGCAGCGCGTGGATGTTCCGGCGTTGCGATGTGCGACGTGCGAAAACTCGTCGCCAAAATCATGGCTGGCGTGCGGCCTGGGGAAGGTGAACAAGGCCTTATTATCCTCAGACGCCCGGGGCGAGGTATGGCATTCGCCGCAAAAAGCCTCGGTCCGCTTCATGGTGTCTTCAGCGAAGTTGTGACAGCCGGTGCAGGTGGCATGTCCAGGCATTTCGTGGATGTCGTCAACCCCGGCTTTGAAGGAGTGGCAATCCGTGCACGGGAGCGCGATATGTTTTGGGTGCAGGTGCGAATAGTGGGCCGATGCGCCGAAGTTCGCGGCCCGAACTGGCGGCGCAAACATAGTTGACGCAAGCATGGTTGCGAGCCCGAACAAGGCGACCACGGCTGACCGCATGGGTCAGCCCCTACCTCGCGCGCCGGCCGAGTGGCAATCGGCGCAGTCCACCGGGCCGGTGCGAGCAGTATTCGAGGTATTGAGAGTGTTGGCGAGATCGACGTGGCATCCGATGCAAAGGCCATGAAACGCAGCCTTCCGGTTTTCTTCGACCGAGGTACGGAGGCTCTTGGGATTGCGTGGATCGCCCTCGGGGCCGTGGCAGGCTCCGCAGCGCGTGAGCTGGATCACCCCGCGAGCGTTGTGAGTGTGATGGCAACCGCCGCAACTCGCTTTGGCGGGCGCCGGATGCGCCGACTTAGGATCCCGGGCCGCCACCACATGCGCTGCGTGATCGAATGTAACGGCGCCTTGGCGGCCGGCGCTATCGAGAACGATCGAATTCGATGGATCGTCCGCCGCAAACCAGAACGCCAGCACCACAGCCAGGACAGCCACCACGTTACTGTCCTCCCGCCGGCTGCCCAAAGGCGCGGCGAATATCGGCGTTGGAATGGATTTCGGGGACCGACCACGGGCTGCCATCGGGCTTGAGATACAGACGCCGCATCTCGCTTGCGTTGAACGGACGAGCGCCTCGCCTGCCGAAGACCGAGAGTTGATTGCCGCTTTCATCCACTGCGCGATCGCGATCCAGTCCCTCGGAAACCGCGAGTGCCGGCGAATGCGTCGGATAAGTGGCGATGAGGTGCGGATCGGGCGCGGGGCTGAAGCCCATGTTGCCGGGCGTGTACTCGGGAGAAGTCAGCTGTACCACCCGCAGCCCGTTAGCGCCGTCGGCGACATAAGCGAACAGGCTGACGTTGGTCATGCCCACCTTCACGTCGCGCGCGTCGTTCAGCTTTCCATCCGCGTCGAAGGTCCGAACCAGACGGGGTTGCTCGGGATGTTCGATATCGATAATCGCGAGACCTTGTTTGCCGGCGGCAACATAGGCGTAGGTCCGGACCAGATACAAGTGGTGAGCATCAGTGAGGCGCACCATGGCGTTGGGCACGGCCACGGGCTTAGCCGGATCCGTGATATCGATCACCTTCATGCCGTCGGCATCCGTTACGAAAGCATAGCGGAACTGAATCTGCACGTCGCGGGGCTCGCGGAGCACGGGGGCGCCAATGGTCGCCAACAGCTTCGGGGCAGCCGGATTATCAAGATCCACGATGGTCAGGCCGGAGTCCGCCGTGATATACGCAATGCGGCCCGCCATTGAAATATGATTCGCGCCTTTCAGTATCCCGCCAGGATTCCACGCCAAGGCCCGGCGCAAGAAGTTGTTGTTGGGGTTGCCGTCCAGCAGAGTTCCGACGCCTTTCTTGGGGTCGCCGATCACGACCAGGCCCTCCTCGCGGTCGGCCACGTAGAGGAACGCGAACACCAGGGGGATGGGCTGGCTATCTCGCCGATTGGCGGCCTCCTCATTCTCCGGAATGTGGCTGCGCGTTGGATCCACGGCTAACGTCGAAGGCGAAGCGATGGACATTGCGTACTTGGTTGGCACGGCGAAGCGCTGGCCCATCGGCGACACGGATGCAGTGACGATGCGCTGGGAAAAGCCTTTCTGATCGATATTGGCAACATCGAAAATACGAAAGCCGCCCTTGCCCATGGCGGCGTAGACGTACTCGCCGCGAAGCTGCAGATCGAGCACTTCGGAATCGCCTATGGCCGGGATTCTCGCAGCGTGGTGGTAGGCCTCCTTGAGGACCCGGCTACGTTTCTCGTGATCGCGATAGTTCTCCGGGTAGGCGATCTGATGGAGTGTGCTGCCGATAACTGCTTGAGGTTCGTCGTGCTCGGTCACCGCTACGGCGTCGAGGCCGCCTTTGCCGGTGGCGACGTAGGCGTAGCGTCCGATGAAGTTATAAAAATTGGTGCCCTGCGCCAGCACCATCGCGATGTAGGCGTTATTGTCCTTCTCGGACGAGGCGTGGCAGTCCACGCACGTCTTGGTTTCGCGCGTTCGAACCGAGTGCGGGAAATGCGATGAAAAGGCCGTGCCGGCGTAGCCTTCGGCCGAGATGGTCTGCTGCTGCGAGTAAATCCATTCGCGATTGCCATTCTGAGAGCTGACCATGATGGCGCAGGCGGAACGCAGCGGAGCGATCCGGTTCCCCGTCACCGTGCCGTCACGCCCCAGCAAAAATAAATCGTCCCGCAGCGTCTGGAAGTTATAGGAGGTCCAGTTGCGCGTCCGCGAACCTTCGTTGTGCAGCATGGGCGTGCCTTCATTAGCGATCTGGCGCAGATGACAGCCGAAGCAACTGGGCGTCCACGAGGTGTGGCAAGTGAAACAGGTCATGTTCGAATTTGCGTGGGCCAGCTGCTTCTCATCGCCGGGTACGCTTCCCCACGTTTTTCCATCGCGCAGGATGGTCTTCGCCAGACGCGCCTTTTCGTTGTAGTGCGAATTGCCGGGCGTGATGGAATCCTTGACCTGTACCACTTCCCAGATTTTCCCGGCTTCCACCGCGGAGCGCTGGAAGATCTTCCCATCCTTCGAGAAGAATCGATCTTCGCCCAGCACGGAACTATGCAGATTCGCATCCACCGGAATCACGGTCCGGTAATTGAGCATGGGATTGCCGCCAGCCGCCGCGCTGGTGCGCGCATTGAGCGAGGTGGGATCGGCCCGCTTCGAGATCGTACCGTGGCAATCGACGCAATCGATCTCGATCGCGGCGCGCACTTCGCTGTAAAGATTTCCGTTGCCGTGGTTGTCGTTGCGGAAGTGGCAATCCACGCAATGCATGCCCTTCTCGATGTGGATATCTTTGAGGTGCACGGGCAACCCAGGCTGAGCTTCCTCGTGCACCGCCTTTTGCATGTCGGCGGCCGTGGGCGGTTTCGGCAGCGGTTTGCCATCGACGTCCAGAAGGTTGCCTTTGCGGTCCTGCTTGAACACGGCGCGATAGATCCAACCGTGTCCGTTGAAGTCGGCGAACTGCGTGTGCTGAAGCTTGGTGTTGATGTCGGGCAGTTTTTCGAGGAAGGCGGGATCGCCCCAGAGTCCTCGCAGCGCCGAGCCTTCCGGATTGCGCACCTGGATCTCCTGGATCTGCTTCGGGGTCAGATGCTTCGATTCCGCCGGGTACATTGGGCGGCTATCCGTCTCAAGGTCCCACCAAGTGACGCCATAGTAGCTAGCCAGGACCAGAGTGCCGGGATGCATATGACAGACCACGCACTGGCTGGAAGGAATGGCGCGCGTGAACTGATGACGGATCGGATGGCCAGGTTCGTTACGCGGAATGGTGGGATCGCCGGACTGGCTGTATCCGTTGTGACCGGCCGGCGCGTACGGACCGGAATGCACGGGATCGCGGTCGTTGGCGTAGATGACGTGACATGCGGTGCAACCGCTGGACCGGTAGTCGCCAGGCTGATCGTTTGTTCCGAGGAAGGAAAGCATCGGGTCCATCAGACGTGTCTTCTGAAGTCCGAGGAACACCGGGTCCGTTCGGTTGGCGGTGCCGAGGCCGCGCGCGCTGAGAAGATTCTGGGTTGGACGCCCGGGCGTTTCCTCGAGTGCCGGCTGCCCTACTTCCGGTGCGCGTCGGCCGCCCGCCTCGAAATCGCGCAGAATATTGCTGGGCGTGGTGATCTCCCAGTGCGGCAACGGTTCGACCAACGGCAGCAAGCCTTTGGTGCGCGTCAGTTCCGGCGTCACGGGGGAATCGGCCAGCAGCCTTTGCGGCTGGCCCTGCGCATTGTAGCTCTCCCCATAACGATAATCTTTCACCCGATAGGCGCCATTGTTGTAGAGCGCCGCGCCCCAAAGCATTGTGGCTGTTGTCATCAGGCTGCGCGATACGTTGTGCACATCCGTACCGTGACACTGAGCCGTGCCGCAGGTTTCATTGGCCACGCGCAGATCTCCCGGATTCACGAAGCGCACGAACTCGTGACTCTCGCGGTTGAGCAGCGTATAGGACCGCTGTGGATTCGCCGAAGACGGCCAGCTTTCCGGAAAGCGCGGTGCGACGTGGGCGCGGCGTTTGGCCTCCTGCCAGGCCTCCGATCCTTTCGCCGAACCTGCCGGGGCGGCGGAGGCGGCATTGCCGCCATGGCAATCCACGCAGGCCATGGCAACCTTGCCGTTGTGCATGTCTTCGATGCCCTGATGACAGCTCAGGCATCCCGCGCTTCGGGCCTGGGCGCCGCTCGCGGCAGATTGGCGACCGGGAGCTTGTGCGTGCAGGAACATCGCACCGATGATTCCCAGCACGAGCGCCGTGATAATCGCTAGAGTTTTCACGTCAAGATGTCCTAATAGGCAACCCGCACACGGAGAAAAACCGAGTGCATGACAGCGCTGGACCGGCTTGAGCCACCGTAGATTTCGCGCATCGCATCTCCAGCCAGAAGAAATGAATAGCCAGTGTCAACTAAAAGATTTTCGTTCAGCAGCGGGCGAAACCGGAATCCGAAGCCGTTGTCGAGCCCGATGTTCCGGCTGGTGATCGGGATCCCGAGGATCGCCGCGATTGGCTGCGTGTGATCGAACTGCAGATAATTCCAGTTCGCTATGAACTTGACTTTGGGCTTTATGTCCGCGTCGAACCCGAAGGTATAAAGGATAAGGCCAGGATTCACGAAGTTGGCGGCGCCAGCGAATTTATTGCTGCGCATCGACGGGAAAATGTTGTTCTGCGATTCGAGATTGTCCTCCGTACGGACGAGACGAAGCAACTGCGAACTCCAGAAACTAAAGCGGCCGCCCGCGAAATCGGGCGTAGGCATGATGGCGTCGAACCCGCGGGCGGTTCCGTCGTAAGGATTTCGATCGCCGGACGCGTAGAGAAACCCGGCCCGGAAGCGGATCCAGTCTTCGGTGACGGACGCTTCGGCTGCCGCCATCTGCGCATTAATAAAGACCGACCGGTTTGCGACGTAGTTGTGGTCATCGTGTCCAAGCGCTTGATACAACGCATGCGTGAGATTCAGGCGGCCGAGATGGCCTTCGCCCGCCCATCCTAGATATACGGCGTCGAGTTGGGCCGGGTACGTACGGTCCACGAATCCGTTCTGATCGGTGTACACGTCCCCGCGGTCGTGATTCCAGTGAAAGCTGAACTGCATCGTATAGCCCGGCAGAAAGGTATCTTGCCGGTATAGATTTGCGATCAGCACCGCTTGGTGGCGGGACCGCCAGGTGTTCAGTTCACTGTCGACATCTTTTTGAAGCATTCCGAATCCAGCCAGGTTGAACTGATAGCGGTTTGCGTTCGCGTTGCCGAACAATCGGACGCCCAGATTGGTATCGTTGAAAATAAATCCGCGGAAATCGCTGACAAACGGCTGAATGCCCGCACGGACAGAGGTGGAATCGAAGTAGGGGCTATCGCCTCCCTCGCCGGCGGCGGACCGGAGAAACGGGATCACGGCGGGCGTGTCGCCCAGACGGAATTCTGCGTAAGCCGATTGAACCGTCCCGAATACCTTCTCGCGATACGTGCCTTTAGCCTCGTCTTCAAAAGGGATGCCGGCGCGCTGCGCATGCAGAAAATTGAAATTAAATGCCGGCGCGATGAGGATGCGCCATGCGGGCGGACGAAACGCTGTGCCCTTCGATTGCAAGTCGAATGTCAATAAGAGGGTCTGGCGCACAGCCCACTGGTTGCCGC
The DNA here is from genome assembly GCA_035314765.1 of Bryobacteraceae bacterium. Classification (GTDB taxonomy): domain Bacteria; phylum Acidobacteriota; class Terriglobia; order Bryobacterales; family Bryobacteraceae; genus DATFZA01. The sequence goes on along the minus strand of DATFZA010000411.1, from coordinate 391 downwards.
GCTGGAAGAGATCCGTGCCTTGATTGCCTGGAGCCCAGGAGCCCGTAGTTTGCCGCTGGTTGGCGAGCGATTCACTCTCGGCCGAGATGGTCAGGAAAGTGGAGCCGCCATTGATCGGGATATCACCCTTGAGAGCGTTCTGATGATAAGGGTCGTACCACCGACCCTGCTGCCGCCTGGGTGGTTCAACCTCCCAGCGGTTGGCGACGGCCATGGCGTCGGCGGCGGCCGGGGGCAATGCTACGGTCGTCGGGGGCAGTGCTACCCCAGCTGTAACCGTTGCCGGCTCGGAAAACGGCGCGGTGAATGTCTCTGCAATGGCGGGCTGCCGGAGCGACGCTTCGTGGCACTCCCCGCAGCGGGTCCATTTGATGCTGCTCTTAAACTCCGC
>DATFZA010000410.1:0-4570 GCA_035314765.1 Bryobacteraceae bacterium | reverse complement strand
CTGCCCAAGGAAGAACTCAACCGGGTCTGGGTACTGCGCAAGGTGCTGAGTCCGCTGTCGCCGGTGGAATCGATCGAACTGCTGCTGGACCGCCTCAGCAAGTCGCGCAGCAACGCGGAGTTTTTGAACTCCATGAGCAGCTAACTTCAGAACTCCACGTCGCGCAGTCTAGGCTTTCAAACAGCAGAGTATGGGCGCAACGATCGATATCGCCAACAATGAGATCCTCCGGGACTTGGTTCGGGATGGACAAGTGCGTGTTGTCCGCCTCTTGTTGCACACGAAGTTTGGTGAGTTACCGAGTTGGGCGGAGGATCGTCTGGCGAAAGCCAAGTTGTCCGACGTTCCACGCTGGGTGAAGAGGTCCGTGACCGCTACCACTATAGAAGGCGTACTCGGTAAGAAATAGTGAAAACGTAGTGGAACCGTCCCGCTGCCGCCTGCGGCCCCTGACTTGTGACCTTATCCATGGCGTCCTAGGCAAGCAATAAGCTTCCCAAAAACGAACAGTTGCCCCACAAAGCATCGCTGACAAATATAGGTTTAGACCGCACTCGCGATGGCAGCCGGCGTGCTTGATTTCGAGCTCATGAACGGTCTGCGTCTCGCGGCACGAAGCTTATCGCGAAGTCCCGGTTTCACCATCGCGGCGTTGCTCGTCCTCGGAATCGGCATCGGACTCAACACCGCCATTTTCAGCGTGGTGGATACCATGGTGCTCCGTCCATTGCCATTTCCGGAGCCCGGCCGGCTCATCCGGGTGGGTGAGCGCCTGGGTAACTTTGGCGAGGTGTCTTCCGCCTACCCGAATTTCCTGGATTGGAGCCGTCAATCGAAGAGCATTACCGCTTCCACCGAAGTCAATCTTCTCGACGAGACAATGACCGATGGCAGCCAGGCGGAACGTGTTCCCGTGATGACTGCCACGGCGGGTTTCTTCGATACCGTCGGGATTCATCCATCGATTGGACGCGCCTTCGGTTCGGAAGACGACCGCAAGAATGCGCCCGGCCGCGTGGTAATTACCTACGGCTTTTGGAAACGGCGCTTCGCCGGCGACCCCAAGATTGCTGGACACCAGATTGTGCTGCGGGGGGAACCGTTCACCATCGTCGGCGTGATGCCGCCCGATTTTCGGTTCCCGCTGTTTAAGTTGGATGCCATTGTTCCTTTAGGCCGGACCGCCGGCGCCGAACGCGGCAATCACAGCGGTGAGGCCATGGCGCGTTTGAAGCCCGGCGTTACCGTGGCTCAGGCAAATGCGGAACTGGCGGCCATCGGTCACTCCCTCAGCGTCACTTACCCCAAGACCAACAGCAACTGGGAACTCTTTGCTACTTCATTGCAAGCCTATTTCACCAAGGACTCCCGGGCTGTGATGCTTACTTTGCTCGCGGCCGTGGGCTTGGTCCTGTTACTCGCGACCGTGAATATTGCGGGGCTCATGTTGGTGCGCGCGGCCGGCAAGCGGCGCGAAATCGCCGTGCGGCTCGCTCTCGGCGCGGGTTCCCGCGCGATTTTGCGCGAGAATCTCAATGAAGCTTTGCTGATCGCGGCAGGCGGCGGCGTGTTGGGCACTCTTGCGGCGTCCTGGACACTCGGGCCTTTGCTCTCCATGATTCCGGAATCGGTCTCCGTTCCGTCCGTCTCCATCGATTCCCGCGTACTCGCCTTCACCATGGCCATCACGCTTCTGGCCTCCATCTTCTTTGCGCTGGTGCCGGCCTGGCGTTCCATGCAAACCGATCCCAACGAGGCGCTCAAGGAGCAGGGGCGTGGAAACACCGGCGGCGCCCAAGGCAGCCGTCTCCGTAGTGCGCTGGTGGTGGCCGAGATCGGTCTCGCGTTGGTGCTGACTTTGGCCGCCGCTCTCGTACTCAAGAGCTTTGGCCGCTTGATGCAAGTGGATCCCGGGTTCGATGCGCATCGCGCAGTGACTATGAGCGCTTCCATCAGCGGTCCCGCCTACAAAGAAGACGCGGCGCAGGTTGCGTTTTGGCGCAAGTTGCTAGAGAACGCACAGCGGCAGCCATCTCTTGAGAGCATCGGGATGGTGACGTTTCTACCCATGTCGGAGAACGACACCGAGAGTGGGTATTCCATTGAAGGACGTCCGAAACCCAAGTCCAATGGCGAGACCAGTCTTGCGGATAACTTCGAGATCGGCGGCGATTATTTCGGAACCATGGGAATAAGCCTGCTAAAAGGGAGGGTGTTTTCGCCGTCCGATACCATGGCATCCTCACCCGTTGTGATTATTGACGAGGAATTCGCCCGCAAGAATTTCCCTAATGACGATCCGTTCCGTCACCGCATTCTCTATGACGACAAGAAATGGCAAATCGTCGGAGTGGTTCGCCACGTGAAGGATTTTGGCCTCGACGGAGCGTCGCGCGAGCAATTTTACTTCAGCTACACCCAAGTTGCCCGCGACTTCATGACCATTACGGCCCGCCCGCGAGCGGACACGGCCAGCGCGATCCAGGCGGTTCAAAACGCTGTCCGCGAGATCGACCCGGGTGTCCCGGTTTTCCGCATCCGCCCGATGGCGGATTGGCTGCATCAATCCACTTGGCGAACGCGTCTCAGCGTGATTCTGCTGAGCGTCTTTGCGGGGATGTCGCTGATTCTGGCAAGCGTCGGCGTGTATGGGATCATGGCCTATTCGATGACCCAGCGGAGACAGGAAATTGGAATTCGCATCGCCTTGGGAGCCACCCGCGGGGCCATTATGAGTTTGACCCTTCGCCAAGCTGGAGTCATGAGCGGGATCGGCGTTGTGCTCGGCATTCTGCTAGCGCTTCCCGTCATCCGGTTGCTGAGCGCGCTGCTGTTTCAGGTTTCTCCGTTCGATGGCGAAGTGCTAATCGCGGTGGCCGTCGCGTTAGTCGCCATCGGATTGGCGGCGGCCGCGATTCCGGCGTTTCGCGCCGCTAATATCGATCCTTCCGAAGCAATTCGCAGCGAATAACCTAGAATTCGACGCCGCGATAAATCTCGGTCAGTGTAATGGCACACTCGACGCTTTCAAACGGCGCCTGCGCATGCTGCACGTGGCACAGGCTTTAGCCTGTGCTTCTTGATCGCTAATTACGTCCGGCGGCTGGGTGTCAATTTCTTCCAGCGATTCGATCCTGCACATACTGCGTGAATTTGAGCCCGCGATCGTTGGTCTCAGTAGTGGAAGACAAACTTCGACGATGACCCGCGGATTGGTGAGCGTGTATTTTTCCGCAAGTATCGGCTTGCCGCAAACCATGGAGAGATCGGCGTAAGTGTAGAGGCCCTTTGGACTGACCCGAATTCGCTGATCGCTCGTCAGGACCGCTGTGTTCAAATTTGCCGCCGGCCATGCCATCGGGCGCGCCGCCCAAGGGCCACGTCTGGCCGCGAAAATATTCGCTTTTGTACTCAGCATTCTCTTCGATCTCGAGGTACTCCTGCGGCGCTAAATAAGGAACCGATTGTGCCGGCATAATTAGAACTCGACGCCCGCATAGATCTCGTTTAGCGCAATCGCGCAGTCCACACTTTCGAACGGCGCCTTCGCGTCCAAGCCGGTGAACGCTTGCCACCGCCAAGAACCGTCGCCCTGTCTCCGATATATTTCCACCCGCGGCTCGGTCTGCGACACCAGCGCATACTCTCCAAGCGACTCCAGTTGCACGTACTGCGTGAATTTGAGCCCGCGGTCGTTGCTCTCGGTCGTCTTGGACAAGACTTCGACAATGACGCGTGGGTTGGTCAGTGTATATTTTTCCGAATACACTGGTTTTCCGCAAACGACAGAACAGTCTGCATAGGTGTAAAGGCCTTCCGCACTGGCCCGAATGCGTTGATCGCTAGGGAACACCAGGCACTTGCCTCTGAGAGCCAAATGCAGCCCGGCAGAACAGTTCATCGCAATGAGGTTGTGCTCGGGCCTACCGCCGGCCATGCCATATGGTTCGCCGCCCAAAGGCCACATCTGGCCGCGAAAGTACTCGCTCTTGTACTCAGCCTTCTCTTCGATTTCGAGGTACTCTTGGGGAGTCAAATAGGGAACGGTTTGCGCCGACATAGCTACCCTTATAATGGCACTTATTCCGTCCGCAGCGCCGACGCCGGATCGACGCGCACGGCCCGATAAGTCGACGGAGCTGCCGATACCGCCGCCATCATCGCCACCAGCGCCAACACAGAAATAACGGCGATTGGCTCCCTGGAATCGAGCCCATACAGCGCGAGGCGAATGCACGTTGCCAAAGCCGCGTAGACACCCAGGCCCAGGACAATGCCCGATACCAACAACGGCGCGATTTGACTCGCGAACAGGACAACGATTCGCATCGGCCGCGCCCCAAGAGCCATCCGCACGCCGATCTCCCGAGTCCTCGACTTCACGGCATAATCCAGCGCTCCGTATAAGCCAATGCTGGCCAGCAGCGCCGTGATGACGCCGAAGATAGAAGCCACCTCCGCGAGCAAACGTTCCTGCCAGAGTGACGCTTCCACTTCCTCTCGCAAAGTGCCGGCTTCCACAATGGCAGCTCCGGGTCCAACGAGCGCAAGACGGCGCGCACCGGCGCAA
>DATFZA010000409.1:0-3136 GCA_035314765.1 Bryobacteraceae bacterium | reverse complement strand
ATCGGGATGGCATGCGTGCCGTTCGCCACTCTTTACGCTGGCACTCACCGCGCCGCAACATCTGCCTGCAACCCTGATGGCGCTCTCTGATCCGTCCTTGCACGCGGACTGGGAAAGATGCTGGACAGATTGCATCGGGCTCGATCAGCGGGACGAAATGGCCGGCGCGTGGTTTCCGGCGTGGTACCTGATCGAGCATCCTGCGACGCGCATCGCTGAGGCGGTTGCCGGCGAGGACGCCGATGCGCGTTGGGCAAGGGCATTTCGGGCGGTGAGAGTACTGTTGGTGTTGGAGCGCAGCGGCTACGGTCGCCCGTTAATCTCCGCACGCGCTGAGCTGCGGGGCATCGACACTCATCTTTTCGAGCACTACATGAGTCGACGAGAATCCCAATGATTCGGGCAGTAGGCGGGTCACTGACTGCGACTGGCTTGCGGGCTGGGTTCTGCAGGGATTTGTCTTGCAAAATGAAGAAAGCGCCGAGAGCATACCCTCAAGGCATCCAAGCCCCCGTAACATCGGAAACCCCTAACTCTCTGCACGGGAGTTTCAGGGGTGGCCCATTTGTCGCAAGCAACGCACGCGTATGTGCGAGGAGTTGAACCGATGTCTTGGCTTCGCGATTCTTTGTATTCCCGGTATTCCCGTCGGCTGGCGCTCATCTGCTCGCTGGCGATTGCCCCCGGAGGGGCTTTACTGTATGGCTCGCCCCAGCCCGCTCCAACAACTGGCAATCAGCAACAAAACGTTGTGAACCCGCAGCAGTTGGAAAGCCTGGTAGCTCCCATCGCGTTGTACCCGGATGCGCTGCTGGCTCAGGTGCTGGCGGCTTCGACTTACCCCTTGCAGATTGTGACGGCGGACCGATGGGTTCAGCAACATAGCAATTTGAAGGGAAAGGCGCTCGTGGAGGCGGCGGGGAAGCAGGACTGGGATCCCAGCATCCAGGCGCTGGTCGCCTTTGCGACTGTTCTCCAAATGATGGATCAAAATCTCGAATGGACCACCGCGCTCGGTAACGCCTTCTTGGCTCAGCAGGCAGACGTAATGGCGGCGGTGCAGCGCATGCGGATGAAGGCCGAACAGGCCGGCAAGCTTCAGTCCACGCCGCAACAAAAGGTCGAGAACGAGACGGTCGATGGACAATCAACGATCGTGATCGAGTCGGCCGATCCGTACGTGATCTACGTGCCCACCTACAGCACCACTTACGTTTACGAGTCGGGATCTTCGGGATCGGACTCGGCGGAAGCTGCGGCCGTGATTTCCTTCGGGCTCGGAGTGGCTGTTGGAGAGCTTTTCAACGACTGCTGCGGCGGCTATCGCTGGGGATGGGGCTGCAGGTGGGGCCACTACGGTTCGGTAACCGTGAACAATTACTTTTTTAACAACAACGGCAATACTTTCGCCAATCGCGGCAATAACTACCGCGGCAACGGGCAGGCTGCGTGGAATCACAATCCGCAGTACCGCGGCGCCGTGCCCTATTCCAATGGTGATGTTGCCAATCGGTTTAACGGAGGGCAAGGTGGTTTGCGGGCCATGCCACAGCCATCCAACGTAGGGAACCTCCGGCCCCCAGGTTCGTTGGGTTCGGCGAACCCCGCCGCTCCGGGCGGCCGCTGGGGTGAATGGGGCGGAGCTAACTCAGCCGTTGGCAACCGCGGCGGCGCATTCCCCGCCAGTGACGCCGGGCAGGCCCGCGCCTTCAGTGACCGCGGAGCCCGCAGTTTGGGTGGTGGTTTCCCGGGTGGCCCCCCGGGCGGCGGCTTCCACCCCTCCGGCGGACCCCCAGGCGGCGGTTTCCACCCCCGCGGACGCTAACGAGACCAGGCTGCAAAACAGAACCAAGGAGCACGATCATGCGACAAAAGTCATTCTTCCGGCTATTGTTGCCGATATTGCCGGTAGCGCTGCTGGCGCTTTCCGACGGATCTTCCGTTGCCTCGGCCCTGCAGCGCACTTTCGCGACACCGCAGGAAGCCGCGCAGGCCCTATTGGAGGCGGCGGAGGCGAATGATCCGGCCGCTGTGATGAACATATTCGGTCCGGAGGCCGATGAAATCCTCAATTCGGGTGACCCGGTTGAAGATGCGGCCGCCCGCGCGCACTTCATCGAGCGGGCGGAAAAATCGATTGTAACGAGAGTCAAGCCGTCGAACGCAAACCGGGCGACTCTGCTTATTGGCCTCGATCGCTTTCCATTCCCGATCCCCCTCGTAAAGAACGCCGGGCGTTGGCATTTCAATACCGCCGAAGGGAAATACGAGATTCTGGCGCGGCGGATCGGCGCCAACGAGCTGGATGCGATCGCAGGTTGTAAAGCTTATGTCGAGGCGCAGTATGATTACGCCTCAGAAGACCGCAATAAAAGCGGCGTACCGGAATACGCCCGCAAGCTGATCAGTTCGCCCGGAAAGAGGGATGGGCTTTTCTGGCCGGAATCCGATGCCCCGCCTACCGAATTCGCGGCCAAAGTGAAGGAGGCTCAGTCCGAAGGCTATCGCGACGAAGTGTCGCCCTTTTATCACGGCTACTACTTCCGCATCCTGATGGCGCAGGGTCCGAAGGCGCGCGGCGGCGCCCTCGATTACGTTCAGCATGGTCTGATGATCGGTGGCTTCGGCCTCGTGGTTTGGCCTGCCGCGTATCGGGTATCAGGCGTAAAGACCTTCATTGTCAACCAGGATGGCGTGATTTACGAGAAAGACTTGGGCCGTTCCACTGTAGCCGCGGCTCGAGCTATGACGGCTTTTAGCCCCGATAGCACCTGGCAGCGTGTGCGTTGAGCGGCGTCAATGACCCGGCCAAGCCGCGTGGAACGGAAAGAGACTTCAAAACAATTCTATTGGTGTGCTTTTTATCCGCGCCACTCCCGGCCGAAGCGTTCCGCAATGGCAGTACACGATTACCTCGATGTTTCGTTCGCAATGGTTTTCGCGCGTGGAGTGTCCTCGATTCGTCCGCGTACGCGACGGATCCTTGGTTACGACGGACTTCTTCTGGCTACAGGGGAAGCTGCGACTGGTCGTTCGTTGGGAGTACTACGCCAGCAATTTCCTTGGGTTCGTGGAGCTCGCCAGTATTACCATGCTCCTGAAACGAATTTGAGATAGGTTCTACCGAAGCGGCGAT
>DATFZA010000408.1:0-12668 GCA_035314765.1 Bryobacteraceae bacterium | reverse complement strand
TTCTTCATTGGGCATTCCGGCAACGCTCGTGATGCCCGTTGACGCGCCGCGATCCAAGATGGAAGCCACACGTGGCTACGGCGCAAACATCGTCACCTATGACCGGCTCACGGACGACCGCGAGGCTATCGGACAGCGCATTGCAACGGAGACCGGCGCTATACTCGTGCCGCCGTATGACCACCCCTGGACCATCGCGGGCCAGGGCACCGCCGCGCTCGAACTTCTTACCGAGATACCCGACCTCGATGCCCTCGTAGTGTGTCTCGGGGGCGGCGGATTGGCGTCAGGCTCAGCCATCGCGGCGAAAACTTTGCGGCCGGGTATTCGTGTTTTCGGCGTCGAGCCCGCCGACGGCAACGACTTCTGGCTCTCGCGGCAAAAGGGCGATCGAGTGACGATCCCTCCACCCACGACCATCGCCGACGGCCTGCGGGCGCAAACTCCTGGCCAGATTACCTGGCCGATTGTTCAGAGACTGGTCGACGATCTGGTGACAGTCGGCGACGAAGAGATTGGCGAAACCATGCGCCTGCTGTTGACGCGCATGAAGATTCTGGCCGAGCCCAGCGGCGCCGTCGCCGCGGCGGCTGTGCTGCATCACAAGCTCCCGCGGGATTTTGGACGCACCGGCATCATTATTTCCGGCGGAAACGTAGACAGCGATGTCTTGAAGCAAGTGCTTTAGTGGGGCAGGATATTATCCTGCGGCTGATTCTTAATCGGCCCCGGGCTGCTTGATTAACCGGTTCACAAAGGCGGCTTTTTCTTAGAACGAAATCCGGATCCCGAACTCGATCGCGCGCGGCGCGCCCAACCCGAAAACGCCGGTGCCGATGCCCACACGGTTGTCAATGCGGTCTGCCTGAGTAGTGCCGTTAATGGAGCCCGGCGAGCCATTCAGCAAGCCGCTGATGACATTTGGCGGCAGATCGAAGTTGGCGAAATTGAACAGATTATAGAATGCCACCTTCGGTTCAATCTCGTAGCGTTCGCGAAATTTGTGGACCCAGCTTAAGGTCATGTCGAAGCTGCGCAATGAGCCGACGGGGACCTGTCCGGCGGGCGGACGCGTAACCATAGGCGCAACGCCGCCAAGTGCCTGTAACTGGGACAAGGTGAACAGACCATTGTTGATCAACACCTGGCCTGCTGGCGTCGGTTGATTGGCCACGGTGTTGTTGTAATTGCTAATCGCCGCGTCCAACCCAGCTACCCCGTAGGAGCCATTGAACGATCCGACCTTGGAACCGGGCAGAACATCCTGTACCGTGCCGTCTCCCGTGAAATCGGTGCGGAAAATCTCTCCGGCGCCCATGCCCGTATTCGGCACAACTGGCGTCACCGCCAAACCGCTATAGAAGTGCGCGATGGCGGAAGTCCGGAATCCCTTGGCGAGGTCGAAGAATCCGCCATACGAAAATTGATTGGTGCGGTTCAGCAGTGCCGGGCCCGAGAACTTCAGAGGATTGTCGAAGTCGATCGCCTGGATCACAAAGTCCTGGTCGCTATTGCCGGGCGTGGACGGGTTACTGCCGCCCGTACCAATGAATCGCGACAGGCTATAAGCCACTTGCATGTTGGCATGCTTCAAGAAACGCGAGTCGACGTTGATGTTGTGCGTCAGCTTGACATCCAGTCCATTGTAAGTAGAGCGCCCAATCGGTTGCAGCTCTAACAATTCCGGGGCGTTAGAATTGATGCCGGAAAATGCGCAGCCATAGCTGAACGGGCAAACGCCGCCGAAGTCGAGCGCCGGCGAAGTGAGCCCATTATTGGCAAAATCCACCATCGTCGCGCCGTTCTTGATGGCTTGATCGACGGTCGTTGCATTGAACTGCGCCAGGGTCGCGTTGATTGCGCCTACCGCCGCGCCCTTGTTGAAGTACTTCACATCGCCCACGTGATTGGTGTCGATTCCGAGCAGCAAGTGGGTGGTGACGTTGCGCACGTAGTCCACGGTCAGGATGGTTCCTCTCGCGAGTTCACGCTGAACCCCAATATTCATTTGTAGGGAACGCGGCGTCTTGTAGTCCGGTGCAAACAAGCCAAGCGGAGGGTTGACGCCGTTTTGCAGGTCGGTCAGGATGTAGTTCGGATTGGAAGCGCTGAGATTGAAGGGGTTCCCGGCCTGGTATTGCCCTTGGAATGCCGCAATTGCGGAAGCAGCCTGCCCAATGTTCTCGTTGCAGACGCTGGCCGGCAATTGAATTGTCCCGCTGGCGACCGAGGCTGGAAGTGGCGACCCGAAGTTGCATGCCAATGCGTCCTGGAAGTAAGCGCCGGTGCTCAAACGAAACGGGCGGTCGAACAGGACGTTATTAAAGATTACGTTCTCATAAAACAACCCGATACCGGCGCGGATGACTGTTTTTCCCTTCTTCGTCGGATCCCATGCCACGCCGAGCTGCGGGGCAAAGTTCTTGTTGGCCTGACGCACCGCGCCTCCTGTACCGGGAAGCAGCGCATCCAACTGCGGGATCGCAGGTAGATCGCTGTCCGTCCGGCCGGTATCGCGGACGTAGCGCAGGCCGTAATTGAGAGTCAAATTCTTCAGAATCTTCCACGTGTCGCCGATATAAAACCCGATGCGATTGTCAGGCCCGAGACGTCCCGCCTTAAAACCCAATGCTGGGTTGGGCGTCGAATAGCCTTGCCCGTTACCCAAAATCACTAAGTCCACGGGATAATTGAGCGGGTTGCTGGCGCCGCCCGGATAAGGTCCGCCGGCCGCGGCGGTTGCATCGTCTGGCGAAAAATTCGATTGGACTTGAGGCGCCAGACCAAAGAAGCTCGCAAAGCCTCCCACTTCGATGTAGTTGTAACTCATGCCGTATCTCAGAAAATGATTCCCTAGTGGCTTGCCGCCGTCGTACTTGATCTGACGGTCCAACTGCGCTGTGGCTTGCGGAGCCAACAGATTGGGACCGGTCTGCGGACCGTCGATTATGTCCAGATTGAGTCCAATATTGGCCAAGGGCAGTCCCGAGCCTATCACCGCGTCCTCGATATTGTTCTGAAATTTCAACTGTTGAAACCGAATGCTGTGCGTAAACTGGCCGGTGTTGAAATCGGCGCCCACCACATGACTGCGCGAGTAATTCTTGCTCTTGTATGGCTGCAGGCTCGACGAAAAGAAACTGGCTTCGGCCAGCGTGTCGTAGTAATTGAACCGGTAGAACAGGCGCAGATTGTTAGTCGCTTGCCAATCGAGCCGTCCCATCGGCAAGTTTTCGCGGAAGGGCGAGCCAAATCCGCCGGAGAAGCCGCTAAATGGCGAAGGGTATTGCACCGGGACAAATGAGTCCTGCTTGGTGCGCTCATAATCCATAAAGAAGAACAATTTGTTCTTAATCAGATAGCCGCCCAGACGGCCGCCGAATTGGTTGCGCTGATACGGGGCGTCTAGACCCGCCGGATGCGGCAGATCGGCGCCCCAGCGGCTGTCGCGAATCGCGTAGTAGACTTCCCCATGAAACTCGTTGCTGCCGGATCGGGTGATTACATTCACCGCGCCCGAGGAAGTCAAATCGTTCGAGAGATCGAGGTTCGATTGGCTGAGCTGAAATTCCTGGATGCCGCTGGCCGGAATGTCTCCAGTAGTCGTTCCGACCGTTTCATCGGAGACGTCGACGCCGTCCACCGAAATGCGCGCCGTGCGCCCGAAGCGTCCGCCGAAGGAAATGGACGAATAGCCGACCTTGGTCGGATCGAAGTTGGTGCCGTCCTGAATCTGCACGCCCGGCTCGAGTTGTGCGAGGTCCAGGAAGTTGCGCCCGTTGATGGGCAGATTGTCGATCTGTTGGGCGCTGACCACGCCTTGCACAATCGCCTGCTGCGTGTCAACGCCGACCGCGCTGCCTGCGACCTCGACCACTTCGGAGGTCGACCCTAGCTCAACCTGGAGACTCCCGTTCGCCGTTCCGCCGACTTGAACCGGCAAACGGAGATCCGCGATCCGGAAGCCCTTGGCCTCCACGCGAACCTCGTAGTCGCCTGGTATGAGCGCTCCGGAGCTGTAGTTGCCGGAGTTGGATGTCGTGGTCTTGATTACCTGGCCGGTCGCCTTACCGGTGATCGTGATCGCCGCCCCCGGAACGGCCGAACCTGCCGGGTCCGTGACCGTACCCTGGATACTGCCCGTGGAAACCGTCGTTTGCGCAACTGCTATTACCGCCGCGCACGCGAAAATCAGAAGAAATCCAGTATATTTGCCCACACTCCGCTCCTCTCGCAATCGTTAGGGGAGCTGGATGGATTCGCGATAAAGCAGCCGATTCCATTCGGACTCTAGGTCCGATGGATCTGTGGCGCTGCGCTACTTATCCGCAGGCAATGGTCAAGCAGCTCTCCCGGTCGCCATTTGCATGGTTTCCCCTCCATGCTGCGTCGCCAGCAAAGTGCGCTGGCAACTTTGGCTAATTTCAGAAGTCTACAATAGTTCGTCGAGAATAACAATACTTAATTTGGCCATTTCGGACCCCTAGGACTTGCCTGTAATTCGAAGCCGGTACGAGAGCGATCAGACCTTCGGCCGCACCATCTCAAACCGGTCGGTCGTCCGCACGTAGCTGTTGCCTGCCATACGGCCAATCGGATGCAATATGTCTGGGTCAATGCGAAAGCCGTCAATCACCGCTTCGTCCACGTGAAAGCGCAGCACCTCGCCGATCACCAGGCTCCCGCCCAAGGGCAACGTGCTCACTGAAACGATCTCGATCAGCTTGCACTCCATGCTAATGCGCGATTCCGCCACGCGCGGAGCCCGCACCAGATCGCTAGCGGCCGGAGTCAAGCCAGAAACCACAAACTCGTCCACGTCCGGCGGAAACTCCGGCGCGGTCAGGTTCATCTTCTCCGCAAAATCCTCGGAAACGATATTGACCACAAATTCGCGCGTTGCCGCCACGTTGCGGAGGGTATCTTTCTGTCCCCCGTCGCTCCCGCGCGTCATAGGTGAAAAGCAAACCGCCGGTGGATTGGCGCTAATGCCGGTAAAAAAGCTGAATGCCGCCAGGTTTCTGACACCGTCGAGCGAAACTGTGGACACGAAAGCGATGGGCCTCGGGACGATCGCCCCGACCATGATCTTGTAGACGTTTACCGGCTCGGTGGTTCCTGGATCGACTATCACTTTAGCGGGGACCAAGCTAGCGGGTCTCCACAGGTTTCTTCTCCATCCAACTGGCCCAGTATTCTTTCCACTCGACCTCCTCACCGGCCGGGAGCACGTGCATCGGATTCAGCCCGTCCAGCATCACCGCGTACTCATCGGTGTGCGTCTTCTTTTTTTGATTGGCCAACGCCTTGGGATGCGGACCATGATGAATTCCGCGGGGGTGCAGCGTCGCCATGCCAGCCTTGATGTTATCGCGGCTAAAAAAATCGCCATCATGGTAGAAAATGAATTCGTCGTAGTCGGTATTGCGGTGGTAAAAAGGCACGCGCAGCGCCTCTTCGTCCTGCTCCAACGGCCTGGGCAGGAAACTGCAGACCACGGCTCCTTGGGTGACGAAGGTGGTGTGTGCGCTAGGCGGCAAATGCGCGCGGTGGCTCATGATGGGCCGGATATCGCGCATGTTGATCTTCCAAACGGTGAGATCGCCCTTCCAACCCACCACGTCCATCGGATTGAACGGATAGACGATCTTGGAGATGTCGCCTTCCACCTGGATCCGCACCTCCCACTCGTTGTGATCGTCCAGTTGCGGAGCGGGCTCGGGCGTTACGATCGCCGCCGGATCGTACAAAGCATGCTGGCCAATCAGACCCTTTTCGGGCTGGTCGAACTCCGACTTCGACTCCAGAATCAGAAAGAAATTGTCGCGCGTCTCCGGAATCACGCGATACGTCACGGCGCGCGGAATATTGATGTAGTCGCCCTTCTCAAAGGACAGCGGACCGAAGTCGGTCTCAATCGTTCCCTGCCCCCGATGGACAAAGTACAACTCGTCGCCATCGGCGTTCCGGAAATAGAACGGCATCGGCTCCGAACGCCGCGAAACGGACACTTGAATGTCGTCATTGCCAAGAAGTGCGATCGGTCGGCCCTCGGCGTCATTCAGATCGCTGGGCTGGAGTTGGTTCAAGTCAAATGCATGCGGCCGCAGCTTTCCTTCGAAACGAATCCAACCCGTCGGCGGATGCGCGTGGTACAAGTGCGCGGACTTGCCGTAAAAGCCTTTGCGCCCGTGCTCCTCTTCAAAAGTCCCGTTCGGCAAAGCGACATGGGCCTGGCGAGTGGTCTTCCCTTTCTTGAGTGGATACATGCGTGGTCTCCTGCCTTCAGTGTGGCACGGTGTAAGTTTGTGCGGCGGTCCGCTTCGACCGCGTCCCTCACTTTAGTGAGGGGCTCCACTGGCTAGAACCGTCTAGCCCCGAGCGTCAGCGAGGGGATCGGGCGCCATCCCCTCACTGACGTTCGGGGCTAGACATTTGGGCTAGACAGGGCTGGACATGGTTCAGAAGCCATGGTTCAGAAGCCATGGTTCAGAAAGTGTACAAGCTCCACCGCCGGCACGCACGCCATGCCCACAAAAATAGCCGGATGTTGGTCAGACACCCGGCTTCAGGAGCACCCACAAGCGACACCGGAGTGGCGCCTGTAGTGGAGGAGCCTATTACTATGGAGCCAGCAGACCGCCGCACCCCAGGCAGGCGATCTCCCAGCCGGAAACTCGATAGCGGGCCAGCATCGGCGGAAGCACCAAGTCTACAACATTGGACTTCGCGGAACGGAAACAGCCCGGCGCCGAAACCACCGGAACATCGTCTTTGTAACCCAACAGCAACAAATTGCCCGGCTCTACCGGCGCTAGAAACCGCTCGATATGGCAATCGATACGCTCCATCGCGCGGCCGATCACATCCTCCGGGCCAGCCGGCGCCGTAGTGGACGCCACCAGAATCACGGTAGGACGCGTACGCAGCAGATGTTCCAGGGAACGCGCCACCGCGCTCTCCTCCTCAAGGGAAGCTAGCACGTAGCTCGCATTCACACCCAAGCGTTCCAGCCGTTGGCGCATAATCGCTTCAAACAACAGGCGCGCCCGATCGCCACTCACCGGGTCCGTATACAACACCGCTACCGATGGGGACCGGATCGGCCGAGCCTGAAGAATCTGCCCTCTCTCTTTAAGGATAGATATTACCGCTTCCAACTGTGGTTTGGCAACTGCAAAAGGAGTGCTCTTCACCGTTGCAACGCGTTGACCGGCGGGAGCATAGGAAAAATTGGGGCTGGTGGCGATGGCCACGCTGGCGGTGCAGTTGATCTGGCGCAGTAGTTCGTCGTCCACCAGCATGCACGATGGCTCCGTAGTGAACAGGTTGGCGCGGCCTCCAGCAGCCAGGCGAATTTCCAACGCCCCGCATCCTAACTCCTGTGAAACCGCCAAAACGGCGTCGTCTTCACTGATTTCGCCGTCCTCCAGTTCGGTTACCCAAACCTTTTGCATTCCTTCGGTTTCCAGCAGGCGGATGTCTTCATCGCTCAAGACATGGCCTTTCGCTAGCAGTTTCTTGCCACCAGGACGAAAGACGGTGCAGCACAGGATGCGGCCCGTTGACTCCCGTATATCGACGGTTAGAGCCTTCATAGATTCACCTGATTTTCTGGAGCAACCCGATTATACATACGAGTAGTCGAAAACGCCAGAAAAACTCTCAGGAAAAATTCTGGCGATTTGGCGCAGCACCGTTTGATTTGGCGCAGCCGCCGTCTAACGATTGGGGCATTTCCCCCACGCGTTGGCGTTATTGCGACTACTCGTCTGAATGCTTGAGGTTGGGTAGCTGGATGAGCGCGAACTCGGGATCGAACTGCTGCGCCGTCTGGGCCTCGGCCGGGCTTAGTACCGGGTCCGGTCGTAGCGCTTTCAACACGGCGATCTCGTCGCACCGTTGAAATTTCGGACATCGCAAACAGTCTTTCCATACCTTTAGCGGCAGTACTCCCCGCTCCACTGCACGGAAGCCGACCTTGCGGAAAAAATTGGGCACATACGTGAACGCAAAGATCGCATGCAGTTCGTTGGCCATCGCCTCTTCCTCGAGGGCCGAGACCACCAGCCTGCCCAAACCATGAGTCTTGAGCACCGGATCGACCGCGAGCGACCGCACTTCCCCGGAAGTGGGCGTATAAAAATGCAGCGCGCCGCAGGCCACTAATTTATTGTCCGAATAAACAACTGTAAAATCCCGGATATTTTCCGACATCTCGAACTCAGTGCGCGGCAGCATAACTCCATTCGTGGCATACTCGTTTATCAGACCGAGCAGCGGTTGAATGTCGCGCATGGCGGCCTTTTTGATAGTCAGGTTCGAGATAAGTTCTTCAACCGGAACTGGAATAGAGACACTAGCCATGAACGGAAACCTCCACTGGATCGGGAATTAATCGGGTGCCGGCGTCTTCGCCTCCTAAGCAACGCCCGAGCATCCCGGGTTTGGCGCCGCCGGCAATCGCCACTTCTTTGACGCCTTGCTCCAAAGCGGCGCTGGCCGCCTCCAACTTGGCGCGCATGCCCCCGGTTGCCACGCCACTCTCTACCAAAGACCGGACGCCGGAGGGCGTGAGGCGCGGCACGACCCTGCCCTCGGCGTCCTTCACCCCTTCGACGTCGGTGAGAAACAGCAGCTTCGCGGCTCCAAATGCGCTGGCGCACAGCACCGCCATCTGGTCGGCATTCACGTTATAGAAGTTGCCCTGCCGATCGCCCGCTACGGAGGCAACCACTGGCAAATAGCGGTTGTCCGTCAACAAGTGCAACAGGGCGGGATTGGACCGGATCGGCCTTCCCACCAACCCGAGTTCAGGCGACATCTGCTCGGCTTCCGCGAGCAGGGCGTCCATTCCGCTCAGACCCACGGCCGCGGCGCCCGCGGAAACTAAGGCAGCCACCAACTGATGATTGACGGTGCCTGCAAACACTTTGAGCACTGCGTCCAGAACTTCCGGAGTGGTCACGCGCAGCCCGTTCACAAACTGGCTTTCAATGTTGCGCTCTGCCAGAAAGCGGGTCATCTGCTTTCCGCCGCCGTGAACCACCACCACCCGCGCGCCGGAACGCATCAGGCCGGCAATCTCATTGGCTAGCCGGTTTCGGATTTCCGCGGTATCGAGCAAGGCTCCGCCAATTTTGATCACAACGTTCTGGTTCAAAGCAATCCCGCCCCTTCCGGCAAGCCCAGCATCAGGTTCATGTTTTGCACAGCCTGCCCGGCGGCGCCCTTCACCAGGTTGTCAATCGCGCTGACAACTACCACTCGTCCCGTGGCGGTATCGACTTTGAAACCAATATCGCAGAAATTCGTACCCGCTACGCTGCGAATATCGGGAAAAACACCAGGAGAATACAGGCGGATGAAGGGTTCCTCATGGTAAGCTCGCTTGTAGATATCTAACAGCGTCCCGGCGTCTTTGATGTTGTTCGCTCGAAAATAGATGGTTTCTAAGATCCCCCGCGCTATCGGAATCAACTGCGCCGTGAAACTTAATTCTCCCTCTTCGAGACCGGATATCTTCAAAATTTCCGGAACATGCTTGTGGTCCAGCACGGAGTAGGCTGAGAAATTATCCGTAACTTCACAAAAACTGGTAGTCAGGGCCGCCTTGCGTCCGGCCCCGCTCACGCCGCTCTTGGCGTCGCAAATCAGACCAGCCGAGCGGTCGGCCACCCCGGCGGCAATCAGTGGACGAATCGCCAGATTCGCCGCCGTGGGATAACAACCCGGGTTCGCGACTAGCTGAGCCTTGCCGATGCTTCGGCGACACACTTCCGGCAATCCGTAAACGGCCTGCGGCAGCAGGTGCGTGGCGGTGTGCTTTTCCCGATACCAGCGCGTGTAGGTGCCTTCTTCTGCGAAACGAAAGGCGCCGCTCAGGTCCACTACCCGCGCGTTAACTGATAGCATCGCCGGCGCCAGTTCCATCGAGACCTCGGCGGGCGTCGCTAGGAAAACCACCGCCAAGCCTTCTGCTTTCACGGCCTCAGGCGTGCAAGCAATCCGGACAGGACCAGAATGGCCTATCGGCGCTGGCGAGCCACCGGAATCCGCCCGATGCTCCAGCAGAACTGGTTCGACGTGGGGATGCTGGGCGAGCAGACGCACCAGTTCCGCTCCGCTGTATCCCGCGAACCCGACGACGCCTACCCTGAACGCATAATTATTCATTAGACTGAATAATTATACCAGATGGGGTAGTAAGTGCGCATGGTCAACGATACACTGAAATCATGGCTCTGGAATGGTTTGGCAACCCTTTACCGGTCGGAACGATGGCCCCCGATTTCACTTTGCCAGATCAGCAAGGCAATCAGGTTTCGCTCGCGGGGCTGCGCGGCAAGAATGTAGTTCTAATCTTCTATCCTGGTGACGAGACGCCTGGCTGCCGCAAGCAGCTATGTGAGTTCCGCGACAGTTGGCAAGCAGTAGCCGGTAAGAACACCGTCATCTTTGGAGTGAACCCACAGAACGCCAATAGTCACGCCAAGTTCCAGCAAAACCACAAACTTCCATTTCCGCTCTTGGTGGACAGCGGCCAGAAAGTGGGCGCCCAATACCTGACGTCGGGATTGATCGTCCGGCGAACCGTTTATCTGATCGGCACCGACGGGACCATTCGGTTCTCCCGGCGCGGCACCCCTACGCCGTCCGAGGTACTGGCCGCGGCAGGCTAATGCGGCAGGCTACTAATAGCGGTGAAAGGCCATCGTTCCGCGGACTCCATTCGCAAAACAAACCAAGAGGATGATCGTCAGTGCGATGGGACCGCTATTCTGTGTCCGCTCAATCAGGAAAAGGAGCAGGGCCAGTACCGCCGCTGATCGCGACAGCCGGTGAATGCCAATGGCGAGCATCCCAAACAGGATCGCCCGGAGGACTGCCATCTGGGGCCCATCGCCGACGATTACTCCATTGTGCGCCAGGAAAGCCGTGAGCGCCGTGATGCCGGAGGAGCAAAAGGCCGCCCACATGGCGAGCCGGGCCGCCATCCGCGCACTGCCGGCATCCCGGATTTCGGGCCAGAGGAAGTTCTGGTTTTTCTTGCCAAAGCCTAGACCGATGCCCGCCGCCGACACCGAGATGGCCACGAACACCAAAAACGCCGCCGCCAGTTCGGCATAGCTCGCCGTGTCCCGTGCCGACGGGGAACCGGGAAAGAAAATAGCGAGTAGCGTCACCAACACCCTTCAAAACCATAATCGGCACAGCGGGGCGGGCGCTGTATGCTGGCGGGGCGTGAAGGGACGGGTGTGGAAGGATTTCGGTGCGCTCAAGCTGGGTGGCACGCAACGCCCTTCAGAGACATGCGCTCCGGGAAGCCGCGTCTCAAGTATGTAGCATCGAAAAAACGCGATTTCGGCAGGTGCCACCGTGCATCATCACCGAATCTCGCTATATGGAACTCCGCGCGAGCGCCATGTCGCCCCGAAACCCTCTTGGGGGTGATTGGTCCCGATCGATATCGCGTCGCATGTTCAGCCCAGCCGCCGCCCCGCCGATCTTTCCAACTCCGGGCGAGCGCGACGGCAACCGATATGTTCACCACAAACCGCGCTCGACCTGTTGCCCCGTGCTCTCTGCGGCCAACTGAGCCGCTCAATCCTCCTCCGAAACGTAACGGTCTGCCAACGAGGCTGCCAGCAATGTTAGTTCAGCAAAGATTCTCGCGGTGAAAGCAGACTTCGCTCCTGCGTGGCGCATGATGTCAGGCAATGACTGGTTGAGCCACCGGTAAATGCGCTCCATTTGCGACGCCATGGGCCGGCGGTGCGATCGCACGAAAGCATTACACAGCTCGCGAAACAATGCCTTGCGATGGCCCCCGTGAATGTAAGGGTCACGGCCGAGCAGATCTGACAGCGACTTTTCAAGCGCACGCCAAGCCGAGTTCGAACGGCATATTCAGCCGCCCTTCCATTCGCGAGAGGTCGTGTAACGAGTACCGACACTCCCTGATCAGTGCAAAGATCCTCTCGAGTCGGGGAGCGCCGCCCGGAATCTCAAGCGCCGAGTGGGAACCAGTCCACAGGCTGCGGTTCCCGCGATGTAGGCCAAGTACAACTCGGTGAACTTTGCGTCGTACGGGATATTGAGAAACACACCCAGACCGGCCGGAACCCGCGAGTCAGCGTTTCGCGGTCCGGCTCGTTCTGGCGATCGCTTTCCGCTTGAGCGGCGCACCCTTCGAACTCCCCCCGCGCCGCGACTTGCGCTGTTGGCCCGCTTCTTGCTCCTCGACAAGCGAATCAGCCAGCTTGGCAATTTCCTGCGCCCGGGACTTCGATATCCCGAGCAAGCTTGCGACCTGCGCGGGCTTAGGGAACGGGGTAGTAACGCGGACGGTCTTGCGCATGGATCGCCGATGAGTAAGGTGCGACCTTGATTGAGCCCGCTAATAGCCGTCACCCGTCCAGCAAACCATGTGAACGTTTCGCGCTAGTTACGAACCTCTATCCGGCCGGAAATACCTTCTGCGTTGAGAATATCATGCAGGACAGCAAATTTTTCGAATTTCTCCCGCTCTTGGCCGTTTCAGCCGCTTCTTCGAGCGTCTCGTAGGCCCAGGACATCAGCGGAATGAAATGATTCATAACGTTTGTGTGGTCGCGGAGCGGGGCTTGCTCGCCGGGATCTTCCGGCTCAGAACGGCTCACATTTCC
>DATFZA010000407.1:0-4757 GCA_035314765.1 Bryobacteraceae bacterium | reverse complement strand
ATTTACGGACGCCTGGCGGTTAGCGAGGTTCAGTTCCTCGATGGCCGCGCAGACGGCGTGGACGTTGCGAAATTGGAGAAGCTGCTTGGGCGTCAACTGCACGCCACGCTGAGCGGCTCGCGAAGAGATCAGGAATAGATGAATCGAGTCCGCGCCCAGTTCAAAGAGATCGTCGTCGATTCCCACCCGCGGTACGCGCAGCACTTCCACCCAGATAGAAGCGAGAATGCGTTCCAGCTCGGTCTGCGGTGGAACATAGCGGTCTTTGACGATCGCCAGGGGTTCCGGCAGCGCGGACAAAGCCTTGCGGTCAATCTTGCCGTTGGGAGTGAGCGGGAGGGCGTCAACGGTGGCGAACAAGCTGGGGATCATGTATTCCGGCAGGCGCTGCGTCAAGCGGGCGCGCAGATCGGAGCTGTGCACGCTGGCGTTGTCCGCAGGCACTGCATAGGCGACCAGCCGCTTTTCGCCGGGCTGATCTTCCCGTACGATCACGGCCGCGTCGCGAATCTCGTTCTGCTCCAGCAGAGCCGCTTCAATTTCGCCCAGCTCGATGCGATGCCCGCGGATCTTCACCTGATTGTCCAGCCGGCCCAGACAGATCAGCCGGCCGTCGGGAAGGTAGCGAACCAGGTCGCCCGTGCGGTAGAGACGGGCGCTGGTGTTGCGGAGAAATGGATTCAGGAAGAATTTCTCGGCGGTCAGCTCGGCGCGGTTGTGATAACCGCGAGCCAAACCATCGCCCCCGATGTACAGTTCACCTGGCACCCCGAGCGGAGCGGGACGGCCCTGCGTGTCGAGAACATACAGCAGCGTATTTGCGATCGGCCTGCCGATAGAGACCGGGCCTTCACCCGCAGTCACGTGCTCACAAGTCGACCAGATGGTGGTCTCGGTGGGACCGTACATGTTCCACAGCGATGCGGTGCGCCGCACCAGTTCGTTGGCCAGGTCTCGCGTGAGTTCTTCTCCGCCGCAGAGAGCTTTGAGATTGGGCGAGCCCGTCCAGCCTGCATCCAGCATCAATTTCCAGGTGGTGGGCGTGGCCTGCATCAGGGTGATGCCGGCGGTCTCGATCAACTGCACGAGCGCCCGCCCGTCGCGGCGCGCGTCGCGGGAAGCGATCACTACTTCTGCGCCCACGGTCAGCGGAAGAAGCAGTTCGAGACCGGCGATGTCAAAGGAGAGCGTGGTCACCGCCAGCAGTTTGTCCTGCGGAGAGATACCTGGCTGCCGCTGCATGGACCACAAGAAGTTGACCAAGGCGCGATGCGAAATTTCCACTCCCTTGGGAACGCCCGTGGAGCCGGAGGTGTAAATCACGTAGGCTAAGCGATCCGGGTCTTGCGCGGGAAGATCGGAATCGGATTCGCCGTCAAAGCGCGGCCAGTTTTCGACGCCCAGCGTCACCGTGAGACCGGCGTCCTGGCGGATAAGGTCGAGCCGCTCCTGCGGATAGTTCGGATCCAGCGGGACGTAAGCGCCACCGGTCTTCAGCACGGCCAGCACGGCAACCGGCATGTCGAGGGACGGCTCGAGCGAGATTCCGGCCAGGGTCCCATTGCCCACGCCCTGGCGTAGCAGCCAATGTGCGAGCTGGTTAGAGCGCTGGTCGAGTTCCGCGTAGGTCAGCGTTTCCGAACCGAAGCGGACAGCCGTGGCCTGGGGCGTGATGGCGGCCTGTTCGGAAAAGATTTGGTCAAACGATTTGTTCTTGGGATAACTCGCGAAGGTGGAGTTCCAGTCAAACAGCAGTTTGTGCCGGTCGGCGTCGCTCAGCAAAGACAGGTTAGAGAGCAGTTGGCTTGGATCGGCAGCGAACGCCAGCAGCAGGTTCTCATAGATGTGCAGCCAGCGTTGGATGGTGGATTGGTCAAACAAATCTGTGTTGTAGTCGCAGTACAGCGTGAGGCCTTGCGCAGACTCCACAATGTTCAAAAACAGGTCGAAGTTCACAAAACGCTTGGCGCTCTGTTCCACCTGACATTCGAGACCGGCGAGGTCCAGCTTGTCGCCTACGCGCTCGAGATTGAACTGCACTTCAATCAGGGGCAGCCGGCTGGGATTGCGCGGAATCGCGAGTTTGCGGACCAGCGTCCCGTAGGTGTAGCTCTGGTGCTCGTACGCATCGATCAGTTTGCGGCGCGTGACGGCAAGCAGTTCAGAGAACTTCATGTCCGCGGCGGCTTTGACGCGGATTGGCAACAGGTTCACGCAGTGGCCGACCAAAGTTTCGCCCGCCAGCGCAGCCTGCGCGGCGGCGGGAATGCCGACTACGATATCGCTCTGGCCGGTCAGGCGCGACAGCAGCGCCTGAAAGCCGGTCAGCAAAGCGCCGAGTAGCGTCGCATTGTTTTGAGCGCCGGCGCGCTTAATGGTGCGGTAATGGGTTTCTGAAATCTTCGCTACCGCCGTCGCGCCGTGGTACGACTTGAGAGCCGGACGAGGACGATCGACGGGGAGTTCGAGCGGCGCCACCGCGTCGGCGAACTCCGAAGACCAATAGTCTTCCACTTCGAGATCGGCGCTTTGCGCGGATTGGGTGCGCGCGTAAGCGGCGAAGCTCATCGGCTGGGGCAGATCGGCCGTTTTAGACTGGCCGCTGGCCGAGTAAAGCTTGGCGAGTTCATCGAGAACGATATTGATCGACCACCCGTCACAGACCAGGTGGTGAGCCGTGATGAGCAGCAGGTGCTCATCAGCGGCCATGCGGACGAGTTGGGCCCGGACGAGCGGACCGTGCACGAGGTCGAACGCAGTCTTTGCGTCCTCTTCTTTGAGTTGCGCGACTCTGTGGCCGCGCTCTTCTTCCCCCAGTGCGGTAATGTCGATTACGCGGAACGGGACATCCACTTGATTCAAAATGCGGATGGATTCGCCCGATTCGCTCAGCGTGCTGCGTAGCGCCTCATGGCGGTTAACGACCAGTTCCAGGGATTGCTTGAGCGCTGGTTGGTTGAGCGGACCCTGCAAGTGGATTCCGAAGCCTTCGTTATAAGAGCAGGACTCTTCATCGCCGAGTTGTGCGGAGAGCCGAATCTCCAATTGCGCTTCCGTGAGAGGAACTTCGGCTATGACGAACGCAACCGGCGCCATCGGCGCAAGCGCGAGAGCCGGCGCGGGGACCGGATCCGGCGCTGGAATCGCGACCGGCGCGGCGAGTTTTTCCGTCGTGACCAGAGCCAGACCCGGACCCGGCAGCAGGCCGCCCAATTGCATTTCCGCAATGCTGTCGCGGAAGGCGGATACCACTTGCTCGAGATCTTCTTCCGTATGCGCCGTGGTCAAAAAGCAGGGAAACCCTTCCTGAAGGTGAACGCCCTTCTCGCGGACGTGATAGTAAAGCAAGCTGGCCAGCCGTTGGTCAACCGGGAAGCTGAAGTAGAAAATCGAGCGGAAATTTTCTATGTGGGTGGGCACCGAGTTGGCTGCAAACAGTTCATTCAGGGTGCGAACCAGACGGCCCGTCTTTTCGCTCAGCTCTTCCTGCAGGCGCGGCCCGCGCTGCTTCAGATGGTTCAGAACGGCCCAGGTGGCTGCCATGGCCAGCGGATGACGGACAAACGTACCGGCGAAGAACGTGACGCCGGCTTCGGGGTACGAGGCGTCGCCGTACTGCCACATGCCGCCGTCCAGCGCATCCAGGTATTTCGCGCTTCCGGCCAGAACACCTACCGGCAGACCGCCACCGATCACTTTGCCGTAGGCCGCCATGTCGGCGCGAATGTTGAACAGCGCCTGAGCGCCGCCCGGGTGAGTGCGGAAGCCGGTGACCACTTCGTCAAAAATCAACGCCACTTCGTGATCTTGCGTAATCTGGCGTAATTGTTTGAGGAACTCGATCGGCACCAGATGGGGATGACGGCTCTGGACCGGTTCCACCAAAACGGCGGCAAGTTCATCGGCGTGCGCGCGAATAATCTCGAGAGATTCCGGAACGCCGTATTCCAGCACAATCGCGTTGGCGGCCATCTCTTCCGGGATGCCGGGAGCGATGGGACGTGAGCGGAGAAGGCCGCCAGATTTGTTGGCGCCCTTGAGCAGCACTTCGTCGAACGTTCCGTGATAATCGCCGGCGAAGTAAACAATCTTCTTGCGGTTGGTCACCGTACGGGCCACCCGCAACGCAGCCATCACCGCCTCCGATCCGGTATTGGTAAACGCGGCGCGCTCCATGCCGGTCATTTCGCACAGCAGATCGGCCACTTTACCCGCGTAAGGCGTCTGCGGGCCAATCTCGAATCCTTCAAACAACTGGCGGGCAACCGCGTCCTGCACAAACTGCGGACGATGGCCGAACATGGTCACGCCGAAGCCGTTGAGCAGATCGATGTACTCGTTGCCATCCACGTCCCACAGCCTCGAACCGGCAGAGCGCTCGATAGAGAGCGGATAGACCAGTTCTTTCCACTGCGGCCGGAAGCCGGCGGCGACGCGGGGATCGGCCAAATGAGCGCGATGCTTCTGCGTCAGCCGTTTGGATTCATGCGTCCGGCGGTTGTAGCGCTCAATGAATGCCTGTATGTACTCCTGCTGTTGCGCTGTGATGTGGTCGGCGGCTTTCTGGATGGGCTTATATGGGCCGAAGGATTCAAATTTCGGCGTCTCTGGATCCAGCGGTTCGGGCTCTACTTTTGCCGGTTCGGGAACCGGCGCGGCGACTGCTGCGACAACGCCGGCGTTCTGCATCATCGCGAACTGCTTGGCAGTCAGCTCCGCGAAAGCCGCGAGTTGTTCTTTGATCAGTTGTTCAATTG
>DATFZA010000406.1:0-16765 GCA_035314765.1 Bryobacteraceae bacterium | reverse complement strand
TGGAAACCTCCCGTGGCAACTGGAGTAGATTCTATACCATGGCGGACGAGCGCCTGGTCTGCGCATTGCGGGAAGGCGCCAGGGGACAATCCTACGGTAACTGAGGGAGAGGGACCCCGAACGATGGTCCGGAATGTCCCCGTCCGCTTCCGGAATTTCCCGGTCTGCTTTGGGAGTGTCCCCGTCGCTTTGCCAGTGTCCCCGTCGCTTTCCGAGTGTCCCCGTCCGCTATGAGAATGTCCCGGTCCGCTATGGGAATTTCCCCGTCGCTTTGCGAGTGTCCCCGTCGCTTTCCGAGTGTCCCCGTCGCTTTGCCAGTTTCCCCGTCCGCTTCCGGATGTCCCCCTCCGCTATGGGAATGTCCCCATGTTCCGGAGGCAAAACGGCAACTGGATACTATGCAATGCCCATGCTTTGGCGGGAGGAGGCGAATCGTTGATCACCGGGTTGGCCGGCGCGGCGCCGGACAGCAGTTTTCCGGGCATACGTCGTGGTTCGGACTGAAGTTGCCGATGGCTCGCCGCGGGCATCCGTCGAGGCGCTCGCGAATCAGTTCGGCGATCATCGAAATAAACTTTGGATGCATGCCGGCCGTCGCCGCCCGGGCCATGCGAATTCCGCGCTCTTCGCAAATTTGCCGCGCCTCGGTGTCCAGATCGTACAGCACCTCCATGTGATCGGAGACAAAACCGATGGGGACGATCGCCACTTCGGCGCCGGCCTCCATTTCGCGCAGCACTTCGCCGATGTCCGGCTCGAGCCACGGCTGCGTGGGCGGCCCGCTGCGGCTTTGATACACCAGCCGCCAACCGGCTAGATCGAGCCTTTCCGACACCAGCCGGCAGGCCTCGTGCAGTTGCTTCACGTAGTCGCTCGAGTCCGCCATCGAAAGCGGAACGCTATGCGCCGTAAAAACTACTTCCGCTTTCGATAACTGCACCAGGGCTTCGGAAGCACGGTCCGCCATGGTCTCGATGAACAGCGGATGGTTGTAAAAGGAGCGCAGCTTGTCGACCTCCGGCGCGCCAGCGCCGATCTCGGCGCGCGCCCGCTCCACATCTTCCAGATACTGGCGGCATCCGGAGTAGGAGCTGAAGCTGGAGGTAACGTAAGCCAGAGCGCGGCGGACTCCAGCGGCTTGCATCTGCCGCAGAGTATCCGTCAAGAAGGGATCCCAGTTGCGATTGCCCCAGTAAACAGGCAGACCGATCTCGGACTGGAGCGCCGCGATCAGTTCCCGGTTCTGCTGGTTGATGGGACTGCGCCCATCGAAATGATAATAGTGTTCGGCCACCTCGAGCATGCGTTCCCGCGGGACGTTCTTGCCACGCAGGACGTTCTCGAGAAACGGGAGGACGTCTTCATGTTTTTCGGGACCGCCAAAAGAGAGCACAAGTACGGCGTCATAGGAATCGGTTGCCATGAAAAGACTATTTTAATGCGGGCGGATTGGGCCGATGGGGAATCGCCGCTGTCTACATTTCTCAACCCCTGTTGACCATATCTAGCCCTCGGTATCTAGTACCGTCTAGCCCGAACGTTAGTGAGGGGACCGATCGCCAATCCCCTCACTTACGATCGGGGCTAGACGCTGGGCTAGACGGGAGTGCCACCGGCTCTAGCCTGTGCATGGCCGATTAAGAATCGGTCGCAGGTTGATAACAGTTGATAACCTTCCCCACAAAGCTAGAAACTGACGCGCGCGCCGAACTGGACCGCTCTGGGTCCGCCTTGGCCCAGGCTCTGCCCAATCCTCGCTAGCGGCTGCCCAAAACCAGGGGTCCCGCAGCCGGGTGTCCCAACGGCGGTGCAACTGGATGGAAGGCCGGCCGCGCCGTCGAGCGTATAGCCGCCATAGATGATATTCGAGATGTTGAACGCATTGAACATCTCAGCCAGTATGGTCAAGGTATATTTCTCCTTGAACGTGAACTTCTTGGTGAGCCGGAAGTCCTGGGAGAAAATCGGACTCCCCAGTGCGTAGCTGGCCGGCAGGATCAATTTATTGGCCGCCGACGCGGTCGCGTTGTAAGCGTTCACGGCCGCCGCCAGTCCCGCCTTGCCCGTTCCCCCATTCAGACTGTCCCATGGAATACCAGGCAGCGGTTCGGTTGTCCCTGCTGGTACGGTGCCTGGAAGCACGAGGCCACTCACTTGGGCGCCGACCGGTGTGCTGCTGATAATGGACGAGTTGACGCTCAACTGCAGGCCCCAGCGAATGTCGTAGGTTCCGGCGAAGTTGAAGTTTTGATGCGCCAGATCCTGACCGTAGGAAGACTTCCAGTTGTTGAGATCCCAAACCTGGGTGGTTCCGCCGGCGACGGGGTAATTGTTGCTGTAGTTTCTTTGGAAGGCATAGGAGGCCTGGAAGGCGAAATGGTTGGCAAATCGCTTCTGTACCTTCACCAACAGAGCGTTATAGGAGGAGCGGCCCTGATCTTCCCAGAACGTGATGGCCCCGCTGGAACATTGTGCCGAGGCAACAAAATTCTGCGCCGGCGTGCAAACTGGAATTATGGGCGATTCCCCGAGGTTGACGCGGGAATACTGGTTGAGATCGACCTCCCCAAGACTCACGTTTATACCGATGCGCCGCACGTAATCCGCCTGAGCCACCATTCCCCAGGGGAGTTCATGTTGCACTCCGATGCTGGTCTGGTAGCTGCGCGGCAGCGGGAAGTCATGCGGGTACAACTCCACGCCCTGCTTGACCAGATCGATGCCAGTCACGGTGATCTTACCGCTCCGCTGGGCGGGCACCGGAGAGACGATAGCTTGAATCTGAGGCAACTCTATGTTCACCAGGTTTACGAACTCGCCGACGGTCATATTGGTGAAGTGGCCAACCGGCAGATTCGCTCCGACTGGAATCGGCACGCCTCCCAGGCTGAAGTCCAGAATCCCGGGATAGATGTTGGTAAACGACGTCGCGCTCAAAGTGTTGGACGCGGTTCCGGGAGGTCCAATGGATGAGGCTTCGCGCAGTTTGTAGTAACCCGGCGTGCCATCCCAATAAATTCCGGCGCCGCCGCGGATCACCCATTTCTGGCTCTTGCCAGGGCTCCACGCGAATCCAAGGGCTGGCTGGAATTCATGAGTATTGTTCTTGGTTGGATTCAGATTGCTGCCGCCGCCCAGGAGCGGCGCCAGATACTGCGGCTTGGACAGAAAATCGTTATAGAATCCGATCTGCGCATTCCAGGCCACGCCGTAGTTCACTGTCAAGTTCGACTTGATCTTCCAGGTGTCCTGGAAGAACGCGCGGTACTGATTGAACCTCTTGCCCTGGTTGTAATCGTAGGTCGCTGGTAAGGGAACCGCGCCGACATGGATGCCGCTGAAAATGCTGCTGGCCAAGGGGAGGACCGGCAAATTCAAGACGGACGCATCGCTGGTGAGCTTACTGGGTAGCGTGGGGAACAAGTAACCGGTAAGGGCTGGACCGAGCGTTTGCTCGACAAACTCGGGCGTAAAGGCGGCCACGCACATCGGTGTGCAGAATCCCCACAGGCCGGCGGAGTAAGTCGGGTTGAGATCGCCGCCAAACTTCAACCGGTGGGAACCCTTCTGCCAGCTCAACGTCTCCACCACTTCGTAACGGCGCGTATTGCGCGCCTGTGGGGCGTTAAAGTTCGGACCAATGGCCTGCGCGTTGGAGGAGCCGTAGAAAAAGAAGACGTTCGGCAGACTGCCGGCTACGCAGGGAAGGGAACAATCCGACGGTACAGCCTGCTCGTTGTGATTGTTCCAGTAGTTGTATTGGAGCCGCAAGTCGTTCACGATGGTCGGCGTGAAAACCGTGGTGAGTCCGATGATACTTTGGTCCGCCCAATTGGTATTGTGCGGCCAATTGGAGGGATCTCCGAACTCCAGAGACTGCGAAAACCCGTCGTTGCCGTCGTGAGAGTACCGGATAAACATACTGTTCTTGGAATTGATGTGGTAGTCGACCTTGCCGCTAAATGTCTTGGCGGTGTACGGGCTCCCATATTCGTTGTTCAGCGGCTGGAAGGAAGGCGTAGTGTTGTATATCTGGATAGACTCCACCTGGTTGGTGAATTCGTAGTTGAAGAAGAAGAACAGCTTGTCCTTCTTGATGGGGCCGGCGATCCATATACCGGGGTTCCGGCGTACGAAAAACGGACTCGAATCGTTGGGATCGCGGACCAGATTGGGATAGGCAGCGGTGTTGTGGTCGCGGAAAAAGAAATAGGCGCTGCCATGGAAGTCGTTGGTTCCGGAACGCGTGACGATGTTGATTGCGCCTCCGGCGGCGACTGGCGTCGAGATGTCGAAATTGGCCGAAGAGAGTTGGAACTCCTGCACCGTCTCCTGCGAATAATTCATCGACGAGATGCCGCCGCTGGTGTCGATGTTGTCCGAGATGTTCCCACCATCGACGGTGAACACGGTGTGGTTGCCGGCCCCCAGCACGCTGACGGTGAACAGTGTGTTGAACTGCGCGGTGGTTCCGGCACTAACGGTAACGCCCGGTTCGAGGGAAGCCAACTGCATGAAGCTCCGCCCATTCAGCGGCAACTCCTGAATCGTATTCCGCTCGATGACTCCTTCAATCGCATGGCTCTCATAGTTTACGGCGGCGGTGGCAGCTTCGACGTTGACGATGTCCTTGGTGCCGCCTAGTTGCATTTGCAAGTTCACGGTCGTGGTGCTGCCGACTTCGACGGTCGCGTCGCGCACTAAGGTCTTGAAACCCGAAAGCTCGACACGCACCTCATAAAGGCCGGCGGGCAGGGCTGGCGCGGTAAAGAGGCCTGCCGTACTGGCGGCGACGGTTCGGACGGAACCGGTAGCCTTGTGGGTGATGACAATGTTTGCGTTTGGAATGACCGCGCCAGATTCGTCGGTGATCGTTCCAGTGATAATTCCGGTTGGCGCTTGGGCGAATGCCGTGAGGCCCGCCAGGAGAGCCAGCAACATCAACCCGGACATTGCTCTTGACATAGGTTGTTTCCCTCTCAAAGCCAAAATGACTGGTGACGCAGTCGTATTGGACACACACAATATAAGAACGGCGGGTCCGTGTCAAGGGGGTATGTTAGTGCGGTCGCTAAGACCTGTTGTGAATCGACCTATACGCCCGAGCGGCGCGTCAGCATAGCGGCCCCAAGGTGGCGGCAGGTTGTTTCATGACGGTGCTAAGGGCTTTCGGAAATTCGGTCTCGTATTGCGCAGACTCGTTGGCGGGGCCGGTTTGTAACGTTTGTAACCCGCCTCAGGCCGATTAATAATCGGCCGCAGGTTGATAACCTGCCCCACAATATGAATGGAAAAGGCCGGCGCTTGCGCGCCGGCCTGAAGCAATTTAACTCTAGAAAGAAGTTCTAGAATTGGAATCTAGCGGCAACCTGGACCGCTCTCGGTCCACCTTGACCCAAGCTCTGTCCAATACGCTGTGTCGGCTGGCCGAACTGGGGAGATGCGGTCCCCTTCGGATCCAGCGTGAATGCCGCGCTCGGATAGAAGAGGTTGGCGATGTTGAATGCGTTAAACATCTCGCCAACGATCGAGAGCGAATATTTTTCACGATACGTGAATTTCTTGGTGAGGCGGAAGTCCTGGGAAAACGTCGGGTCGCCAAATTGGAAATGCGTGGGAACTTGCAGGGCTCCGATTTTGCCGCCCTGGGAGTTAAGCGTTCCGGCGTATTGGGTGTTGAAGGCGTTCACCGCCGCAATGAGACTAGCCTTATCCGTTCCAGCGTTCAAGCTGCCGACTGCGATCCCCGGTAGCGGCTCGGTGGAACCAACAGCATCCGTACCCGGGAGAAGCAGCCCGCTTACGCTCGCCGTTTCCGGAGTGCGGCTAATGAAGGAGGAGTTCACACTGAGCAGGAAGCCCCACTTCAGTTCGTAGGTTCCGGCAAAGTTGAAGTTATTATGCGCCAAGTACTGGCCGTAGGCCGACGCCAAATTGACTTCGTTCCAGGGTGCTCCATCGTAGGACGCGCGCTGCAATGCGTAAGATGCCTGGAAACTGGCATGGTGCGAGAAACGCTTTTGCAGCTTAACCAACAAACCATCGTAGACGGCGCGTCCCTCGTCGTGCCAGAAAGTAATTGCGCCAGAGGAACACTCGATGCCCGCAACGTAGACCTGGGCCGGCGTACACTGCGGAATTACCGGATTTGGCTTACTTGAGCCCTCATATAGGTTGAAGTGGTTCAAATCCACTTCGCCTTGGGTTATGTTGATCCCCAGCCGCCGGGCATAATCGACACTCAGCACCATCCCCCAGGGCAGTTCACGCTGGAATCCGATATTGGTCTGGTAGCTGCGAGGCAAAGGAAAGCTATGCGGATAAAGCTCCACGCCTTGCTTAGTGAGGTCGATAGATGTCCCATTCAAAGGAATCGGTCCGCTTCTTTGCGGGTTGAGAGGCGAAATTTGTGCCTGAATGGCCGGCAGTTCGGTGTTCACCAGATTGACGAATTGACCGATGGTCATGTTGGTCAAGGCGCTGAGCGGGAGAGAGGCCCCGACCGGAATCGGAATTCCACCGGCGCCTATATTGACCAGCCCCGGATAGATATTGGTGAACGCGCTTGCGGCCAAAGTATTCCGGTTGGCGCCGGGAGGCTCGATGGACGATGCCTCACGCAGTTTATAGTATCCAGGTGTGCTGTCCCAGTAGATGCCGCCGCCGCCGCGGATCACCCATTTCTGGCTCTTACCTGGACTCCAGGCAAATCCGAAGGCGGGCTGAAATTCCCTCAGGTTGTTGGCAGTTGGCCCCAGGTTGTTGCCGATAATCGGCGCCAGATACTGGGGAAAGGGAATTCCAACATCGTAGAAACCCGTCTGCGCATTCCACGCCACGCCATAGTTGACCGTGAAGTTCGGTTTGATCTTCCAAGTGTCCTGGAAGAAGGCGCGGTATTGGTTGTAGCCGACGTTGCTGTGGTAATTGTATGCGCCAGGAGTGGAAACTCCACCGACGCCCACACCCGAGAAA
This sequence comes from Bryobacteraceae bacterium, assembly GCA_035314765.1. Taxonomy (GTDB): domain Bacteria; phylum Acidobacteriota; class Terriglobia; order Bryobacterales; family Bryobacteraceae; genus DATFZA01. Next base: position 9,790 of record DATFZA010000406.1, on the reverse strand, counting down.
ATGCTGGCGCCGAGATTCAATACCGGCAGTTGGAGGAACTGTGCGTCACTGGTGACGGTGGCGGGTAGGTTCGGGAAGAAAAATCCCGTCAAAGCGGCCCCAAGCGCCCCGCGAACGTAATCGGGCGAAAAAGCCGCCGTACACAAAGGAGTGCAGAATCCCCACAAACCGTACGATGACGTGGGATTGAGATCGCCACCGAATTTAAAGCGGTGCGAGCCTTTCTGATAACTAAGACTATCCGTAAATTCCCAGCGGCGAGTGTTGCGGGCTTGCGGTGCGTTGAAGTTCGGACCGACACCCGGGAAGCTGGACCCCTGGACGTAGAAGACGTTGGGCAGGCTACCGGCCACGCAAGGCAGAGAACAATCCGATGCCACTGACTGTGTGTTGTGATTGTTCCAGTAGTTGTATTGGAAGCGGAAATCGTTCACCAAAGCAGGCGTCAACACGCTGGTGATTCCCATGATGCTCTGATCGGCCCAGTTCTTGTTGTGCGGCCAATTGGAAGGATCGCCGAATTCCAACGACTGCGCAAAGCCCTGGTTACCGTCGTGAGAGTAACGCACAAAAAGAGTGTGCTTGGCGGAAAGGCGGTAGTCGAGCTTGGCGCTGATCTCTTTCTGCGTGTACGGGCTGTCATAGGTATTGGTAAGCGGAGCGAAGGCCCCAGTGCCGCCATTGATGCTCACCGCTTGCACCTGATTGGTATGTTCAAAGTTGAAAAAGAAGAATAACTTGTCTTTCTTGATTGGGCCGCCCAACGTAGCGCCGGGGTTGCGGCGTGCGAAGAAGGGACTCGAATCTCTCGGATCGCGCGCTAGATTCGGATAGGCAGCAATGTTGTGATCGCGGAAGAAGAAGTAAGCGCCGCCGTGGAATTCATTGGTGCCGGACCGCGTAACGATGTTGAGGGCGCCGCCCGTGGCGATCGGAGTGGAAAGATCGAAGTTTACCGACGAAAGCTGGAACTCCTGGATGACCTCCTGCGAGAAATTCATCGACGAGATTCCACCGTCGGTATCGATGTTGTCGGAGATGTTGCCGCCATCGATGCTGAACACGGTGTGGTTGCCGCTGCCGAGAACGCTGACCGTGAACAGCGTGTTGAACTGCGCCGTGGTGCCGGGAGTAATGGTGACGCCCGGTTCGAGCGACGCCAACTGCATAAAGCTGCGTCCGTTTAAGGGTAGTTCCTGAATGGTGGCGCGTTCAATAACGCCCTGCACCGTATTGCTTTCGTAGTTCACCGCCGCGGTGGCCGCCTCAACGTTGACAATGTCCTTGGTGCCGCCTAACTGCATTTGCAGGTTCACGGTGGTGGTGCTGCCGATTTCCACAGTCGCTTCTCGTACCAGGGTCTTGAAGCCGGACACCTCAGCCCGCACTTCGTAAACGCCGGCGGGCAGCGCCGGAGCGCTGAAAAGACCTTCTGCGTTAGCCGTAACCGTACGCGCAAAAGTGGTGGCTTTGTTAGTGATGGTGATGCTGGCGTTGGGGATTATCGCGCCGGATTCGTCGGTGATCGTTCCTGTGATAATCCCGGTTGGTGCTTGCGCGAATGCCGCGAGGCCCGCGAGAAGAGACAGCAGTATCAACCAGGATATTGCTCTTACCATGGTCAACTCCCTCTTAAAGCTAGAATGACTGGTGACGCAGTCGGTTTGGGACAAGGCTATAAGAATTGGCCGCGCATGTCAAGTGGTACCCCCGCAGTTTTTTCTACGCTCCAGTACCGCTCGGTCTCTAATTTCGGGAGGCGCCAGCGATCAGATCGCTTGAGTTGGGGAACTTCGCGCATCCCCTCACTTACGTTGGGGGCTAGAGGGAGTGCGGGCGAGTTCGACATGCAGGCTTGGGCCCAGCCTATCGCGGATGCCATTCGGGCGCTGAAGGCCGACGGGGTCAGCCTCAAACTCCAAAACGAATTCTTCGAGAAAGCCACGAAGCCACTCGAGACGCGTCCGTAATTTGGGTCATCAGTAATTCGCGTCATCGGTGGGAGTATCGGCGATGCCAAAGAAGACATCGAACATGATACTGACCATATAACCCAGAAAGACGCCGGCAACCAGGCCGGAAGGCAGCGCCCACTTCAATTCAATGCCAAAGTGGTCGCTGACAGGAAAACTAAACAGCACGCCCACCAAGGCGAACGCGACGCAGAGCCCAATTCTTTTGCGCATACAGTAGTCCTCAGTCTTAAAGCGGCTGTTACCGGACAATCCGGCATGATCCAGATACCCCAAACACAGTACAGTTTTCCCTTAGCGCTTGTGGGACTTTGGTCCTGGCAAGGGAATTACTTAGTGGAGCGAGCGCCAGATTAGCTCATCCAGGGCGCCAAATCCCCTCACTTACGTTCGGGGCTAGAAGCTGCGCAGCAATTACGGTACGCCGAACCGATTCCGAATCGCCAAATAGGAAATGACGCACTTAGTTCGCCTCAACAGAAATGACGTGTGGTTTCGCCATGATTTAGCTCAATTCCAGCGATACCGCGAGCAGCCCCCGCTCGAGTTCGAAGCATTGGAATGAGCCGTCATTTTGAATCGGCCTGGAATCCGGTTCCGGATGAGAAAGACCAAACAGAGCGTCCGGTTCAATCCGGCTGAGGGCGGCGCCGCAGATCATGTTCGCCAGTTCGCCCATCACCTGGTCGACGGCGGCGCAATCGGGCAGGAGCAGCAAGCCTAGGAAATCGGCCGCTAAAGCATCCGCCGCGTCCATGGTAATCGCCAGCCGGAACGTGCCGGTTAGCGGACCGCTGATTTGAATGGTCTTCGAGAGCAGAGGCTGAACCTGTAGTAGCTGGATGGCCGCGTCACCGACAATTCCCGCAAAGAGCATGGTGCCGAGCACGTCGTCTGTACAGTCGCGCAAGGTACAGTCGCGCAAAATGGAGTCCACAGCGGAATCGACTTCAGACATTTACGTCCTCCAATACCTGACCTATCAGCGAGCCCAGTTGCTCGGGAGTGAATGGCTTGGCGATGTAGGCCTTAGCCCCTAGCTGGGTAATCTGATCGACGCGGGCGCGGGTAGAGTCGGTAGAGACGACGATCACGGGAATATTTCTCAGCCGGGGGTCGGCTTGCAACCTCCGGACCAGTTCGTCGCCGCTGCATTCCGGCATATTGATGTCGGTGAGGATCAAGTCGACGGAGTGGTTCTGTAACAGTTCGAGGGCCAGGTTTCCATTGAGAGCTTTGTGGAACTCACTCACTTCCACGCCCGAGATGTTAATCACCCGCTCGATGAAACGCAGCATGGCGGGCGAGTCGTCTACCAGGAGGATACGGTAAGCCATACGCGAGATTCCGATTGGGAACGAAACGACTGCCCCCTTCTCAGAAACCTCTTCGACAAGCTGACGCTTTATGAGAGAGAAAAGCTACGGTTTCTTGTCCGGCGCCGACTCAAACCGGTAGCCCACGCCACGCAGGGTGAGCAGGTGTTTGGGGTGCGCCGGATCGTCTTCAAGGATGCGCCTTAGCCGGACGATGAAGTTGTCGATAGGCCGCGTATCGGTGTCCTCCTGCAGTCCCCACACGTCCTCCAGCATTCGTTTTCGCGACACCGGTTTGCCCTCGTGTTGGATCAGATACCGCAGGACGTTGGCTTCCATCAGCGTCAGGGGAAAAACGTTGTCGCGGACGCGCAACTCGAGCTTTTCAAAGTCCACAGACTTCTCGCCCTGTTGGCCGAAGGTGAACGAATCGATCGGCCCCGGGTGCTTGTTGACGGAAGATCGCAGCCAATCATGCCGGCGCAGAAGGCTTTTGAGCCGGGCAATCAGAATGGCAAGATCGAAGGGCTTGGTCAGGTAGTCGTCGGCGCCGGCGGCGAAGCCCTTCAAGACATCATCTGGATGGCCGCGCGCGGTGAGCATCAACGTGGGCACAAATTGTCCCGCTCTCCGCATCTCCGACATTACGGCAAACCCGTCGATGCCCGGCAGCATGATATCCAGCAGCACGACGTCGGCGGAAGGCGCATTCCGGTTCAAAAGAATCTCCAGCGCGGCTTCGCCAGTCTCGGCCAGTTGCACTTCATAACCTTCGGCCTCGAGATTAAAACGCAAACCGTCGGCCAGATGCTTCTCATCTTCTACGACAATTACTTTGCTCATTTATTTCACAATCGCTTATTTCACAATCGCTTATTCCACAATCGCTTATTTCACAAGCGGCAGTTGCAACACAAAAGTGCTGCCCCGGTCCGGCCCTTCACTTTCCGCCCAAACCCGCCCGCCGTGCCGCTTGGCCACGGAACGGACAATGAACAAGCCCAGGCCGGTTCCCTTGACCCGCATGGCGAGCGGTCCGGACACGCGGTAGAAACGCTTGAAAATCTGCTTCAACTCGGGCTTGGCGATCCCCGCGCCCTGGTCCTTGACCCGGACCGTGACAAAACGGTTATCCACGTTGGCCGTTTGCACCGTCACGCTGACGTTCTTATCGGAATATTTCACGGCATTATCGATGAGGTTCGCGATGGCGGCATGTAGTTCGTCCCGATCGCCCATGACAGCGGCGGGCTCAGCCGGCGCATATTGCAAGGCGGTGTCTTCGAGATGGTTGAGCGAGCGGGCGCGCTGCACACACGCCTGCACAATGTCCGTCAGCTCGACCCGGGAAACGTGCGACAACTTGCGGCCGGAAGCTCCGATACGGCCGGTTCGCAACACCTGCTCAATGGTGCCCATCAAGCGGTCGGTGTCATCGAGCATAATTTTGTAGAATTCGTTGCGCTTGGCGTCATCGACCGGCCGGGACTGCAGCGTTTCCAAATACAGCCGGATGGAGGCGACAGGCGTTTTCAGCTCGTGGGTCACGGCATTGATAAAGGCGTCATGCTGCGCGTTGCGGCGGATCTCGCGGACGAGAAACGTAGTATTCAACACCACGCCGCCGATGATCATGATCAGCAGGAGGGCGCCCAGAAACAGCAGGATGCCGGTGTGCCAGTTGGGCATCACCCAGCCGATGTAGAGCAGCAGGACAACGACGATCAGACCGACGCCGAGCGAGATGAAAAACGCTATGGATTTCTGGCGTCCGGCGATGACCACGTTTTCAGCTTAGCGTGGGGATATGGGCTCTAACTATGGAGGGATGTGTTTAGGGCCGGTCATGAAACAACCAATTCAACCGCTCCCTGACGGTCGCGGCTCGGAAAGCGTGACTGCGCCGCGACCGTCAGTACCTACATAGTTGGATTCTTGCCGCTTCTTTCACCCAGTGTTTACGAGCATCGGGATGTGGTTGCCGACAATCTCCAGCTTTGACAAATTCTACCGAGCCGCGACCGTGAGGGAGCGGTGGCGCACCATCGCAGAGCCTCTTTGGTTCCGGCTTTGCCGGGTTACGGAGCGGTCCGAAATAGTGGCATGGTCGTTTCACGGTGGGTACTTAGCCGGCCGGAGCAGGCCAACTACGACTCTGCCCGAAAGCGGGCCAGCATTTGCGGTTCCCAGCCCGGCGCGCAGATGACGCAGTTGCCCGCGTAGATGCTGCTGCCTCCATCGAAGTTGAAGTAGCGCGCGCCGGATTCCTCGGCGACGATCTTGAGCGCGGCAAAATCCCAGATGGCGGCATTTGGTTCCATCCACACCTCGGCCTGTCCGGAACAGACCATCATGGCGTCGGCCGCGCCGCCCAAGCCGCGCACGGCCCAGAACTGCGCGGCCCAATCGAGGAATTCGTCGCGAAACGGCAGCTTGTCCATCTTAGAGAAGGAACTGAAGCAGAGTACGGAATCGCCGATCTCGCTTTTCTCGGATGGCTGGATCGCCGAGCCGTTGCAAAACGCTCCGCCGCCTTTCTGAGCAGAGTAAATCAGGCCGAGTTTCGGCAGATGCACCACGCCGAGGACCACTTCTCCGTGATCCTCCAAAGCCAGAAGATTGGCCCACAGCGGATTGCCACGCAAATAATCGCGCGTCCCGTCAATCGGGTCGACGATCCAACGGCGTCCGCTGGTCCCTTCTTTGCTCGCGCCCTCTTCGCCCAGCAGACCATCTTCGGGAAACTCGGCTGACAGCGCCGCCACGATGAGGCGCTCACATTCGCGGTCGGCTGGCGTGACTGGCGATTGGTCGGCTTTATTTTCGGCTAGAATGCCCGCCTGCCAGCCGAGCGCCAGTTCGCCCGCGCGGCGCGCGGCGGCCATGGCGACCTCCAGTTCCCGATTCCATTGGGTCATGAATGCATTGTAGGCGAGCGCCAGAAATAAGCCCGCGTTCGTGGGGTAAACGTTGGTTGGGTCAACGCAAAAAGGAGTCGACTAGGATAGGATCGCGCGGCTCGCTCGTTGCCAAGTGCTGATCGCCCTCATAAAGGATTTTTCTATCAGGAGCGGCGGGACATAGGCGTATGATAGCGTGATAAGGTTATGAAAATTCTGCTTGCCCCGATTCTGGCGTTGCCTCTCCTGATGCAGGCCCAGACGCCGCAAGCTGCCCCGTCTGCAGAATCGGCCAAACCGGCGCCCGAAGAGGGTATCCCGGTAACCAGTCCATTGGTAATCTCCAGGTGCGGAGCCTGCCACACCAAGGACGAAAAAGGGAACATGCTCCGCATCTCTTGGGAGCGCGCGACGCCGGAAGGCTGGGAAGAAGCCATCAAGCGGATGGTCCGTTTGCGCGGTGTCGCTCTGAAACCAGAGGACGCCCGAGCGATCCTGAAATACTTGGCCACCTACCACGGCTTGGCGCCGGAAGAGGCCAAGCCTATCATGTATTACGCCGAGCACCGGATTCAGGATGAGACCAACATTCCCAACGACACGGTGCGCGGCGCGTGCGCCAACTGCCACCCCTTGGCGCGCCCGCTGTCGTGGCGGCGTTCGGCGGAAGACTGGAAATATCTCGCCAATCTGCATATCGCTTTATATCCGCAGGCCGACGAGGCATTCCGGTTGGGGATCAATGCCGGCGGCTTCGACGAAGAGCGTCATCATTTCGATCCCGCCGCGCCTTTGCCGCTAGACGAGGCGATGGCTTATCTCAGCAAGACCGCTCCGCTAAAAACACCCGAGTGGGCCGCTTGGCGCGCGCGGATGCGGACGCCAAAGCTGGCCGGGAAATGGATTGTTTCGGCCTACATCCCTGGACGCGGCAAGTATTACGGCGACATGGAAGTAGAAGCCAACAACGGCAGTGACGATGAGTTCACGACGCGTGTGAAGCTGACGTCCGCCAAAGACGGGACCAGCATCACGCGCACTGGCCACAGTCTGGTCTACGCGGGCTATGCCTGGCGCGGGAGATCGAAGGGAACACCCGCGGCGCACGCCGATCCCGACGATCTGGGCAGCGAGGTGAGGGAAGTGATGTGGGTCTCGCCCGATCAAGTCACGGCGGAGGGCCGTTGGTTCTGGGGCGAATATCAGGAGTTCGGCTTCGACGTGAAAATGCAGCGTGCCTCGGCCGATCCAACTTTGATTGGAGTGGACCGCTCGTCGCTGAAAACCGGCTCGCAAGGGACGCGCGTCCGTCTGATGGCGGCGAACCTGCCTGGGCAGTTGGCGCCTGCTGATCTGGATTTTGGCACGGGCGTGACCGTGAAACGCATCGTCTCTCATACCCCGGCGGAAATAATCGCGGAAGTGGATGTAGCCGCAGATGCCGTTCCCGGCAAGCGCGACATTGCCTTCCGCCGCTCCGTGCTGCAAAGCGCGATTGCGGTTTACGACCGCATCGACTATGTCAGAGTGGGGCCAGACTCGGCCCTGGCTCATCTGGGAAGCGAAAAGCACCCCAAGGGCTATCAGCAGTTTGAAGCGATCGCTTACCAGCGTGGCGCGGATGGCAAACTCCATACCGCCGACGATGTCGAACTCGGACCCATTGACGCCAGTTGGTCGATCGAAGAATTTTATTCCGTCTATGGAGACGACGACAAGGAGTTTGTCGGTTCTTTGAGCCCGACTGGCTTGTTCACCCCGTCGTCCGATGGACCCAATCCGCAGCGCAAATTCAGCCGGAACAACTATGGGGACGTGTGGGTAGTTGCCACGGCGAAAAATGAAAAAGATAAAGACGGCCGGCCGTTAGTGGGCAAGTCGTATTTGGTGGTGACCGTTCCCACCTATATAAAATGGGATCAGCCGGAGGTGGGACAATGACCGCTACATTGACCGCGCCGCCATCTACGGTCTCCGCTCGCGTTTATCGATTGGGCGAATTTCATCGCTTTCAGTCGGCTGGCGCAAACTTCCTCTATCTGGTTCCGGCGGGCGCGATTTTCGCCGTGGACACCGCCGTCGGCAAGTTGATCGAGTGCCTGACGCCGGGCGAATTACCCCATGAGCAATTGATCGAGCGTCTGGCGGCAAACGGCCTCTCGATCGAAGACGCCGAGGAATTGATTGCGGAGATGATTCATGCCAAAGTGGTTCTCTCTCCCGATTCTGTTGCCGATCAACCCACCGAACTGCCCGACAATTTTCCCATTCAAACGCTGGTCATGAACCTGACCAACCAGTGCAACTTGTCTTGCGAATACTGCTACGAGTTCGGCGCCGACAAAGTTGCCACGCCCGAAGGCAAGCCGAAGTTCATGGATCTGGAAACGGCCAAGACCTCGGTGGATTTTCTGCTCACGCAGTCGGCCGGACGGGATTCCGTCCACATCACCTTCTTCGGCGGCGAAACTCTGATGAATTTTCCGCTGCTCAAGCAGGTGGTGGCGTACGCGAACGAACGTGCCGCGGAGCAGGGCCGCCACATCGACTTCAGCCTCACCACCAACGGCACTTTGCTGACACCCGCGATCATCGAGTTTCTGTCCGGGAACCACATCGGCGTCACGGTCAGCATGGATGGGCCGAAGGAGATGCACGATCATCTCCGCGTGTTCTCCAACGGGAAGGGTAGCTACGACATCATCGAGCCCAGAGTGCGAGCGCTGATTGAGAACCATCGCACGCGTCCGATTACCGCGCGAGTGACATTGACCGCGGGCGTTTCCGACGTGATCCGAATTTTTCGCCATCTGAAGCAAGACCTGGGATTCCACGAGGTGGGTTTTGCGCCGGTGACCACGTCTCCCAACCAGCTTTACGCCATCGGCGATCGGGGCATGGACAAAGTTCTGGAGCAGTTCCATATATTGGCGGAGGAATATCTGGAGCACGCTCTGCGCGGCGAATCGCACGGTTTCTCGAACGTCAGCGACACGCTGGCCGAGCTGTGCCAGGGTGTGAACAAATCGCATCCGTGCGGCGCCGGGATTGGTTTGTTGGGCGTAGGACCATCCGGCGACATTGCGCCCTGCCACCGCTTTGTGGACTCCGACCAACACGCGCTGGGACATATTTCCACCGGTGTCGACCGTGAGAAGCAGGCCGATTTTCTCCGCCGTGGGCACATCAATTCAAAATACGATTGCCACTCCTGTTTTGCGCGGCCCCTCTGCGCGGGCGGGTGTCATCACGAAGCCTTCGTACGCTATGGCGATACCGGCCATCCCAATCTTCACTATTGCGATTGGATCAGAGACTGGACCGGCACGTGCCTGAAAATCTATGGCGCGATTGCCGCCAAGAACCCGGGATTTTTGCAGCAGTTTGCCGAAAGGAAAGCATCATGAAACACATGCGACCTCTAAATAAGAAAGCCGCCCGCATCGACGACTTCGTTGCTTCGCGCACCGAGGATGTCGTAGCCATGCAGGACCGGCCTTCCGCGCAGCCACCGCGTCCCCACGTGCCCATGGGCTGCGCCTTGATGTTCACGCCGGGGTGGGAAGTGGATGCAGCCGGTGGAACGGCCGGGCTTTGCCAG
>DATFZA010000405.1:0-2760 GCA_035314765.1 Bryobacteraceae bacterium | reverse complement strand
CCAGTTCCTGCCGTCCCCGATCATCGCCCAATAGCCCTGATTTGGCCCCGGAGTAACCTTGAACCGAACCGAATAAGTCTTCTGACGGCTAAGCCGGATATCGAATCCTCGTAGTTCGGCGCCGGCAGCAACTTCAATTGGTACGGCGCGATTTTGATCGCTCACGCCAGGGTAATAAGCCGGCGCCGGCTTTTCCGGAGGATGGGCGCCGCGAATCGGCACGTTCTGCTGAGCGCGCATGTCGCGTGCCGAAGCTTGAACATAGAACGTCCCGGGAGTCAGACCGAACAAGCGATACTCGCCCTTTTCGTTGGACATCACCGTATCCACCGAATTCAATTGTTTTTTCCCATTCACGTAGGCGGTTACAAATGCCTGCACCTCTGCTCCACGAACGGGATCGCCTTCATCATCCGTGACGCGGCCCGCGATGACACCAGTTGGAATCAGACGGAGCAATAAATCCAACATCTCTTGTCCGCGATCCAGCTTTAACGGAGGAGGTGGCGCGCCAGTTGCTCCGCGCGCCTGAAAATGAAAACCCTGGCGCTCCGCGGAGACCAGATAGGAGCCTGGCTCCATATCGCCAATAGAGAACTGCCCGTGGGAGTCGGTTTCGGCCGCGTAGCTTGGTCCGTGTTCCGTGTCCTGGGCGCGGGCGATCACCATGGCTCGCCGGATGGGTTCGCCATTCACCGAGTTGACCACTTTGCCGGCGATTTGCTGGCCATATAATGCCGCTGCGGCAGCTGTCAGCAAGAAATAGAGGGCTGCTTTCATGGCAGTTTACTCTTTTCGGCCTCGACGTCGTCAGTCGAAATCATTCTTAGCTGAATGGATGCCTGGCCGCTGGGTGCGATTGTGACCGATACGCCCTTACTCTCGAACGGTTTCCTAAAGTCCGGCGACTGGACCATACTCACGTCGACATCTTGCCAGGCGAACGCCATATATTCGCCAGGCGCTACGTCTTTGAGCGTGAAATTGCCATTTGGGTCGACAGTGGCGACCTTGAATAAATCCACGCGGCCTTCTTGCTTGGATACAAGAGTGATCAGCGCTCCCACTGCTGGATCTCCGCTGGACGTTTGGACGCCCCCAAGAAGCTGGCCACCGTCGGAACCGAGAACGATGTCCAGTTTCCCGTCGCTTGGGTGGCTCAGATCGATTTGGCCGTCCGCGATTTCCCGGTCGCCGAAGCGAATCGACTTGACGTACTTGCCCGGAATGTTAGCGCGCACATTGAGCCCATATACCCTTGGCGACACATCCTGCAACGAGAACGTTGCGTCGCTGTCCACCACTGCACGGAATCCGCCCATCTGGTCCAACGGCGTCAAGCTAATTTGCATGCCTTTCCATGAATCCGGCGGCGGACCCTCCACGGTGACCGAACCCGCGATGTTGCGGCCGTGATCGGGTTGCAAGACGATTCCCTCGACGTCCTGATCCGCAACAGTTACCAATGTATTGCCGAACGTTACTGGCGTTTGGCGCGACTGGATGGTGACATTGTACGATCCATTTACCAAGCCCCTAAACTCAAAAGTGCCGTCCGGTTGTACCTGCGCCGAATTCCCCATAAAACCGCTGCTATCGTCTCTTACGGGCCTGGCAATTACGAACACATTTCCTGCGGGCTGGCTATCTACGACTTTGCCGCGAATATGGTGAGACGGCACTTCAATGAGCCGAAAATCGACGTCGCCGATATGCGCACCGGCATCAACCTGCGTCGCCTTGGCCTGCGTAACGTCGGATCCGTTGGGATAGAACGTGGACGGATACGCCGTCTCACTGATGGCCAGCCTCGTGTGCGGGGGAAGGCGCGGAATCCTGGGCTGCGCCGAAGCTCTTATGTAGTAACGTCCGGGCCGCAGATCGATGATCTGATATTCGCCAAGATCGTTGGTGCTCGACCCACCGGTTCCTTGCAACTGCTTTCGGCCTTGCCGATAGACATAGCGCATTGCCTCAACATTGGCTCGCGCGAGCGGTTCTCCGTCGGCATCCAATACGTGGCCGGTAATGTTGCCCAGCGGCGTCAGTTTTACGGCCACGTCTTTCACTTCCTGTTCTTCCGCCACGGTTATCGGTTTCATAGCCGAAGGGCGCCCCGCAGCCGCCATAAACCCGGAACTATCCGCCGCAACGTGATAGGAACCTGGCTGGACGTTTTCAAACAAAAAATGCCCGGCCGCGTCGCTGATCGCGGCGTAGGCAAACTGTTGGCCGAGGTTCCGGAGCGTGACCGTGGCTTTCTTCACGGGCGCGTCGTTAACGGAACTGGTGACCACGCCTTCCACCTTGCCAGGCTTCTGCGACGGGGTGGCCGTTGTCGAAGGTTGGGACTGCGCCGCGGCAGTTGCAGAGATCAGAATCGGCGTCAAGAGAAGGATCGCAATTCGCATCAGATTTTCCCTGAATCCGAGCCGGTTATCTCACGAATTATGGTAGCGCGGCGCGAGTTACTGTTTCGTGACCCGCTGAATGGTAACGTTGATCAGCTTCACCGGGTCTACGGGTTTGTCGTCCTTCACTTTCGCACGATTGATCTTGTCGACAACCTCTTGCCCGGACACCACTCTTCCAAAGATAGTGTATTTCTGGTTCCATCGCGGAACCGGACCCGTGGTGATAAAGAACTGGCAGCCGCCGGTGTCCGGATCGCCAGTGTTGGCCACCGCCAGCATCCCGGAGTGGTCGAATCGCAGCCCCGGAAGAAACTCGTCGCGAATCCGGACGCCGCAGTTCAGCCCG
>DATFZA010000404.1:0-6869 GCA_035314765.1 Bryobacteraceae bacterium | reverse complement strand
AAAAGCAAGATTGAATCGCGGCGCCAAGCATCGCTTGAGCTAGTAGCATGCTGGCTGCCAAACGAGGAGGGGCTCTCTCTTAGGTCCTTGTTATCGACCAAAGCGTGAACTTGCCGGGAAAGCCTTTCATGTCGACACTCGTGCCGTTCCCAACTCAGGTCCTTGAATCTGGAGGCGACCAGTTTTTCGATATTCCCTTTGGCGGGATCGCTCAGCCAGATCTCGGCAGCTTCCTTGATTGCGCCAACACACGAGCGGCGAAGTTCACCGTGCCGCCGAACACGTCTCCTTCCTCTACTTGCGTAGGCCCGATATGGATTCCGACGCGCACGCACACCTGGCGATGCCCAGTGTGGCCTTCAAGCGTGCGGAGGAGCATTCCGCTAGCGGATCCCCACAGCTTGATTGTTCTGTCATTATTTGCGCTGGCCAGCGTCGCGCCGGTGGGATCGAAGGCAATACTGAGGATCACCCCTGGTGCGCCTTCAGTGTGCGGACGAGCTTCCCGCTAGCTGGATCCCACCACTTGACCTCCCCGCCCAGATCAGCGCTGGCGAACGTCCTCCCGACTGGATCGAAGGTTAATTCGGTGACTTGCTTGGAATGACCCTCCAACGTGCGGAGGAGCTTTCCGCATTGATCCCACAATTTGACCGTTTCGTCATCGCTCGCGCTGGCCAATGTGCTGCCCGCCGGATCGAAGGCTACGCTCGACACGCCCCCCTTGGTGTCCGCTGAGTGCTCGGATCAGCCTTCCGTTATTCGGATCCCAAAGCTTTGTCGTGCCGTCCTCGCCGCCGCTCTCCGAGGCTGCGGCCATCGGGATCAAAGGCTGCGCTGATAACCCCACCTTGATGACCGTCCAGCGTTCGCAGGCACTGCCCCGTCTCGGCGTCCCAAAGCCGAATCGTCTCATCCGCCGAGGGCGACGCGAGTTTTCGTCCGTCCGGCGACCACGCAATGCGCCCGATCCAATCCCTGTGCCCTCGCAACGTATGCAAGAGCTCCACTCCCGGCGGAAGTTTCTTCCTCACTTCTTCGTCGGCTCGACGATGTTGTTCCGAGGGTTCCTCTGCCATACTTACTATCTCGATCCGGACGTCGAATTCATCCTAAGAATAGCGAATATCAGAGGCTGCGTGGATCAACAGACTGAATATCGTGGCCAAAATCGCCAGTGTCAAGAGTGAGAATTTGACTCAGACCATGCGCTTTCATAGCAGCCACAAGGTAGTCGTCATGCATATTGGTCCCGATTACTTGGTGTATCGGCACCAATTGCCGCCACTCCGCATACGTAAGCTCCGAATCCGGTGGGACGGTATGGTACCGTTCCAGAAACCGGGTGTGACGTTCGGTGCCGGGGATGCCGAGTCCGTTGTTATCAGTCGGGCGTGTGAGGCATTCTTCTGGCTGGTTCACAGAATGGGCTCTCACGCTGAATCGCGCGAAGCAAAACATTCGTATCAAGGAGGACCCTCATCCGGCACGAACTTACCAGCGGTCGGATTTCCGTCGGGTACCCCAGCCGTTGCCAGCGACGATACAATGCTGATAAGTGAGCGCTCGACAGGAAATCCAAATGCGTCGCGAAGAGATTCTGCATGTTGCGGCCCGCCACGGCGCGGGCAATGTGCTCCTTTTCGGCTCGGTGGCTCGCGGGGAAGAAACACCTGAAAGCGACGTGGACCTTCTCGTGGATGTGACTGGCGAGACGACGCCCTGGTTCCCCGGTAGCCTCGTCGCCGATCTGGAACAGTTGCTGGAGCGGCCGGTCCAAATAGTGATTCGCCGCTCTCTGAGCCCGCTCATCCGCGAGTCCGTTCTCCGGGAAGCCATACCGTTGTGAAATCGCAGCGGGCTTATGCCGAGCACATCCTCGAATGCATTCGACGGGTGCTGGAAGACTCTGCGCCCGGACGTGAAGCTGTCTTTGCTTCGCGCACTCTGCAAGATGCGATCCTTCGGAATCTTCAGGTCTTGTGCGAGTCCACTCAGCGCATCGACGAACTGTACCGGCAGAGGCACCCCGAAATCGAGTTCGATGAGTTCCTCATTCTTCGCTTCAAAGCCACCAACGCGCCGCTTTATCCATTCGAATGGCACAACTCCAATGAGACACGACTGGACTATGCGGCCGTACTCTCCCGGATCAGCGCGCGCTACCTGCAGAGATTCTAGGCTACGCCGGACTTGATCCGCGAATCGATTTGAGGGTAGGAAGTTCGAACTCGAGCACGCAAACCTCCCCGTTCGCGTCCAATCAATTATTCAGCGATAGCACGTAGTCCCACTCGCGGCCGGCGCGTTCGCAAAGAGAGTCAAGATCGCCAGCGAGCAAGTAGCCTTGCCGGGCCAACGACTGCGCGGCAGCGTTGAACTGGTCGAGAAATTCCTGCCTGGTCTTGTAGCGCGCATCCAGTGGCCGCCGCGGATCGCCACTCGCCGCACGCTCTGCCTCAGTCGGCTTGAAAGGAATAAACGAACCGACCATGCTGAAAAGCTCGTCTTCTCCACCGATGCTCTTGCTGCGCAGATTCCAGCCGGTATAGGTCGCCAGGGGAACGGCAACCTCCGGCATCACGATCCCGGAACTTTCATTGCCATCGAGATTCACTTGCGGAACCAGCGTGACGTAATGCTGTCCGAGTTTGGGAGGTTCGACCGAAAAGTCCAGTTGGTAAGCCTCGCGCTTGTGCTCCGGAAGGTGGACACCGGGAATACGCGGAAAGGCCAAGGCGCTCGACGAGACCAGTTGGTCTTTTTCAATCTGCGGATAGCGCGATGGCGGAGGCTCCTTGCCATCCGCAAGCCACGCCTGCATGGCTACTAAGAGAGCACGCAGGCTGGCGCGGTAGTCGACTGTGCCGGCAAGGTTTTGCGCTTCCACGTGCCGGGGAGGCACCGATCCGGCTCCGTGCTGTGCCCCCGCGAACGCGTAGATTCTGGTGTTTTCCGAAGGGGGGACGTCTTGCTTGCCATCTTGCGTCGTGTGAATCAGAGAGGCCGAGCGCCCCCAATATTCATACGCGCCATTGCTATAGAAAATCTTTGGCGCCACGTGCGCTTCTCTCGCCTTGGCCAGCATCCCTTCATCGGTAAACGGCGGCAGGTCGGTTGGATACTCGACATTCAAGAACGGATGCCCGTCGCGGGACGGCTGCGCAAAGCGGAAGTTGAAGCTGCCTCGGCCGGCCCCGGCGACATGCGCCCACACGCCGTCGAAAACCTGCCGCTTTTGCTCATCCTGATTAAAGCCGTCATATAAGAAGGAGCGCAGAAACCGGCCGCTCTGAGAAACGCCGATCCCGAGAACCCGCTGCACGCGCTTGTCGTCGTATTTCAGATACGACGCCAGATCGCGAACCGCAGCGGGACCGAGGCCGGTCACAACGGGATTTTTCGCCCGATAGACGACCTCGTAGATCCGGCCCGGCTCGAATCCAGCGTCCATGGTCACGTGGTTGGAATCGGAAAACGTCCACTCGGACCGCTTGATTTTGCGCCGCTCGCCAAGATAGGAATCGCGCACGTAAATCTGATTCGCCGGATCCTGCGGATCGGCCACGGGGTAGCCCACTTGGACGCGGTCCCCGAGAGCGATGGTGGTGACGCGCTTGTCGCCGGTCCATTCCGAACGAACCAGCCCAGTGATGGGCTTTCCATTCTGCGTGGCGACCGGAGCTTCGAGATGCATCAGCTTCGGATCGCCTGGTACGTCGAACTCCCAACCGACCCAAACCAGAGTGAATCCCTGGTTGAGCAGAAAGTTGTCGCCAAACTCTTCCGGCTTCCGCGGATCGGAGGAGCCATGCGCAAAATCGAACAGGCTGAGCAGCGATTTGCCGCCGCGATTGGAGATCTCGAGCAACGCGGTCCCATTGCTCTTGGCCGGGTCCTTGGGTTGCAAGATATAGAGATCGGCGGAAAACTCGACCAGGCCTTGCGCGTTCTTCGGCGCCAAGTCAAGATCGGCAATGATCCGGTTGGGAGCGAGTTTTGGGTCCACGGCGAAACGCACCTTGCCGATAATGCGCTCGTACGCGCCTACGGGCGTGTCGGTCCTCTCCGTGATCTCGACCTTTTGAACCGCGCCGTGGCAGATGGCCACAAACGTCAACAGCACCGCTGTACGAGAAAGCAGCATCCTTCTATTCTCCACAAAAATCAAGCTAACGCCAGATTCGCGCTGGCCCGCAAATCGAAAGAATCGAATTCGCCGCGCTGCAACTTCGGAAATCCCGCCGCCGCAATCATCGCGGCGTTGTCGGTGGATAATGCGGGAGTTGGGAAAAAGACAGGATACGGAAGCCGGGCAGAACTTGCGCGCTCCCGCAATCCGCGATTCGATGCGACACCTCCCGAGACGATCAGCGACCGCGCTCCGATCTGTTCCGCGGAAACGACCGCCCGGCGCATCAGTTCCTCGATCACGGTGTACTGGAAGGATGCCAACAAGTCCAGCGTGGCTTGTGGCGTCGTCCGCAGCCAATCTTGTATCGAAGCCCCGGCGAGTTTGCGCCGCGTCGCGATCTCGGCCTCCAGGTCGTGCGACTGCACCCAGCGCAGGACGGCGGTCTTCAGCCCACTGAAGCTGAAATCCAACGGGTTGCCTTTCATCCTGGACAAGGTGAAATGCACCGCGCGCGGATCTCCATACGGCGCCAACTGATCGATGACCGGTCCGCCAGGATACCCGTATCCCAACAATTTCGCTACTTTATCGAAGGCTTCTCCGGCCGCATCGTCGCGCGTCCGGCCCAGCAGCCGGTACGTGAACCCCTCCCGCACCTCAAACAAATGCGTGTGCCCGCCGCTCACCACCAAAGCCAGCGCCGGATATGCGATCTCCGGGCCGGTCTCCAGGACCACTGCGTGGATGTGACCCTCGATATGATTGACGCCGATCAACGGAATTCCATGGACCAGGCAAATCGACTTGGCGAAAGTCATCCCCACCAGCAGAGAGCCCACCAGCCCCGGACCCTTGGTCACGGCAATGGCCGCCAAGTCCCGAAAACCTGTGCCCGCCTGATCGAGCGCCGCGCTCACCACCGGCACAATCGCCCGCAGATGTTCTCGCGATGCCAACTCGGGAACCACACCGCCGTACTTGGCATGCGTCGAGAGTTGCGAGGCCACTACGGACGAGAGAATTCTCGTGTTGTCTTCGACTACGGCGGCCGCGGTTTCATCGCAGGACGATTCGATTCCTAGAATGCGCACGGGCCTTGTGGAACTGGACAATTTAGTCATAGCGTCAGAGGTACTTGCGCATCCGCTGCCTCACGGTCTCGGTTCTGTTACGGAACCGCGCGCGCCAGCAAGCGGCCACTCGCAAGTACTCTTGACGCCATGTTTAGAGTTGGACGCCGCGGAGTTAGACAATGTGGGGTTGGACCTCTCTCTCTTCGATTATCGGTTGCCGGAAGAACTGATCGCACAGGCGCCGCTGGCCGATCGCGCCGGCTCGCGCATGCTGGTGCTGTACAGAAACGAGCAGCGCTGGGAAGACCGCATGTTCCGGGAGTTTCCTTCGTTCTTACAGGCCGGCGATTGCCTGGTCCTGAACGACTCGAAGGTTTTTCCGTCGAGGCTGCTCGGCAAACGCGGAACGACGGATGTCGAAGTGTTCCTGCTGCGCCCGGTCACGCCGGCTGGCGAAACCTGGGAAGCGCTGGTGCGCCCAGGAAAGAAATTGGCGCTGGGCGAGCAGATTGTTTTCGGCGGCGTGCGAGCCGAAATCGTTGGCCGCCGCCCGTTTGGCGAGCGCACGGTGCGCTTCGCGCTGGACCGCGACATATATCGGTGGTTGAACGAAGTGGGCCACGTGCCGCTTCCGCCGTACATCAAGCGGGCAGACGGCCAGGAAGATCGCCAACGCTATCAAACCGTCTTCGCGCAGAGAACGGGCTCCGTAGCTGCGCCGACGGCGGGTTTGCACTTTACCCAAGAAATCCTGACGCAATGCCGCGAACAGAGCCGGGCCGATATCGCCTACATCACGCTGCATGTCGGGCTGGGAACATTTCAGCCGGTTCGTGGAGAATCGCTCCACGTTGAGCGGTTCTCCATTTCCGAAGAAAGCGAGGCGAAAATTCGAGCTGCTTCGCGAGTGGTTTGCGCCGGAACCACCAGCGTCCGCTCGGTGGAAAGCCTGTTTCTCGGGCGTAAGGGAGAAACGGACTTGTTCATCCGGCCAGGCTTCGCGTTTCAGAGAGTGGACGCGATGCTGACGAACTTCCACCTGCCGCAGTCCAGCCTGCTGATGCTGGTTTGCGCTTTCGCCGGCCGCGAGTTTGTGCTTGAAGCTTACAGTCACGCCGTGGCCGAGCGATATCGCTTCTTCTCTTATGGAGATTGCATGCTGGTGGTCTGATTCACGCGAACCAGCGCCCGCGCCATAATCTCTTCGATCACAGCAGTCTTGGCGTCGGCGTAGTTCTGCGTATATTTCCACTCCTTTTGAACCAAAGTCCGCTTGGCGTTGGCATACAGCTCGCGATCGCTCTCGCTACGCCGAAGCCAGTCACGGAAGAGAAGCATCCGCTCGACCTCCGGGCAGCCCACGGAGAAGACGTGAAGATTCACGGCGTTCTCCGTGCCCTTGAACATCCGATGCTCGAACCAGCCCGGCTCGCGAATATGGAGCCGATATCCGGCGGCTTCGAGCGGCGCTACGTAATCCGTTTCTCTGGCGGAATCGGTCACCTCGAGCACGATGTCGATGACCGGTTTGGCTTCGAGGCCAGGCACGGAGGTAGAGCCGGCGTGCTCTATGCGTAACGCCCGATCGCCGAGAACCGAGCGAATTTTATTGGCCTCGTGCTCAAATCGCCGCGGCCACTCGGGATCGTAATCCACCAGTT
>DATFZA010000403.1:0-3573 GCA_035314765.1 Bryobacteraceae bacterium | reverse complement strand
ATTCTTGTTTACGCGGGAGCGCGTTTCGCTCGACGTGTTTAACGCGACACCGCATTTGGAAGAGGTCACGTTCCGGTAGACGTCCTACGCCACGCTGGCTCCCGATCGTCGAGCATGCGTCAAAAAACCTAGTTTGCGATTGCCATCGTGACACTCGGGCTCACCACGGTAGATCCGGCTACCGCGCTTAACGCCACAGGTACTTGATCGCCCGTCGCTACTCCGCTGGGCACGGTCGCTTGTACGAAGTAAATTCCCACAAGTTGTGGGGCCAGCCCGCTGAACTGGATGGCTGCCGCCTGGCCGCCAATTGAAAGCGAAACAGGCGTCATCAAAGTGGATGTAGCGGGTCCACTATCTCCGGCCGTAACCATCGGTTGTAATTCGCCGAGGCCGGTACACCAGATCGTGATGCTGTCGCCTGCCTTGGCTGCATTGCCCGGGCCAATCACGTTTCCCTTCCCATCCAAGATCATGCCCTGGCTGCCGTTGGTCGTGAAAATGGCAGGGCTCACGGCAGCCAGGTTCACCTGCACGGGTAAAGAATATGCATTGGCGCGCAGCACCAAGACTTGTTGTTGCGCGTTCACGGGAATTCCGTAGGGGATAATTGCCGTGACTTTGCTGGCATCCACTGTAGCGATAGGCATCAGGTTGTCGCCCATTACAACGCTGGTATCTCCAAGCCGCTCACCGTAAGGAACGGCTGTCGCCGTCGCAGTCACGTCGGACAGAAACGATCCGCCGATGTTGATTAACCCGCCTGGTGTGAGCGGCCCGAAGGATATATTGCTGGCGGCATCCGTAATGCCGCCGTCCGCTATCGCGGGAGGTTGCTGGTTGGAATCGAAACCTCCGAGCACTTGCTGGGAGCCGGTCAACTGCCGGTTCGCACTGGTCGCTCGAATCGTCATAGTCACGCCCGCCGCCGGCCCCCGAGTCAGCCAGGTGCCGTCCCAGCGCCCACTGGCCAGCGGCAACAGCGCGACGGCTGGATCGCCGTTGTTAAACTCGGCAATCACTGAACCCGCAGCCAGCGGCGTGCCGCAATCGTCTTGGACCTGGGCCTGAATCGGGACTGGCCAGCCGCCGGGAACGCTAAAACCAGAACCCAATGAGGTGACTGCGGGAATCAACTGCGTGGGTTGGCAAACGGCACTCGTATCCTGCCTGGGCCTTGCCCGGGCGTTGGCTGCGCGGGCGGTCTCGCCCGTCACCACGATCGTGACGCCGATGATTCGAACGCGCGAATCATCGAACTGGAGCGTGATCGAGCTATGATACGTCCCGGGAGCAAGGGAGTTCGTGAAAGGTTGGACCACCAAAAGTGACGGCCGGTCGGGAGTGACCAGGGCGGCAGCCGGTGAAAACTGCAGGAAGCTGTCGGCAGACGAGGCTACGTACGCTTTTGGCTTGGCGCTGAGGCCGTAGAGCGCAACGGTTTGCGAGCCCGGCGATTCTGCGCCTGCGGTGGCGTTGAACGTTAACGCATTCGGCGCCAGTTCCGCGCCAAGATCGGAGCCGGCCGGTAGAACCTGTAGTACAGCCGTCGTCACTTGAGGAGTGTTCGCGGCGCCGGGAGATCGCACCTTAACTAGCCCATAGTAAGTCCCGGCCGCTAAACCGCCTTGATTTGCGAAAACGTCGATTGACGGTGCGCCGGACTGGTCGGCGGACGCAGCCGTCGTCAGCCAATTGCCCCCGGTCACGGTGCTCGTCTCCGCGGAAAACTGCAGCGCGCCGCCTCCCAGGGTGAGAACTCCAATATTCCGGGATGGCAAAACACCACCTCCCGCCACGGCCCTGAATGAGACTCCATCCTGCGACAGCAGAATCGCCGAGCGGTTTGTGCTCACGATCATCGTCACCGATACAATCAATGAGCCAACGGTAAGAGAACTGAGGGCGATGCGCCCCGAATACACGCCGGCTGCCAGCCCCGCGGGATTGGCAGTGACGGCAAAAATTGCAGCCGCGGATAGCGTGGCTCGTCCCGAAGGCGGATCGACGGAAAGCCACGAGGCGCCAGGCAGAACCTCGGCCGCGAAGTAGAACGCTCCTCCTCCGGTGTTCACGACGCGCACGGACTGCGATCGGGCTGCTGCCCCCGCGGGGAAAGTGAACGTGAGATCAGGACGATCCACAGCCAGCAACGGACCTTGACCTGGGCCTACCTGGAACGAGACGGGAATGGAAACGGACGCGGGCGACGCCACCGCGCTCTGGATTGTGATCGTGCCCGTGTAAGTGCCAGGCGAAAGCTTTTCGGGATCCGCGATGACTTGGATGGTACGCGTCGCCACACCCGCGTTCGCGTCCACCGAGAGCCAATCGTCGCCGTCCGTGGTCGAGACAGCCACGTTGAAAGGAACAAATGGTATTGAGGCGGTAACGGTAAGGATCTGGGCCGGAGTCTGGCCGCCGGCGCTGGCGCCGGAAAACTGGAAATTTGAGGGAGAAGCGCTCACCGCAGGCGGAGTTACCAGAACCGCGCGAATCCGGTTGTTGTTGGTGTCCGCTAAATAAACGTTCCCCTTGCCGTCCACCGCGACGCCGCCGAAGAAAATACCAAAGAAACAGCAGGCGTCTAGTTCGGCCGACTTTGCCGGACCGCCGTCGCCGAAAAACCCGTAGCCAGTTTGAGGGCCGTTGCCGACGCCAGCCACGGTCGTGATGACGCCCGCTGGCGACACCGCGCGGATTCGATAGTTGCCGGAATCCCCAATATACAGAGTGCCCGCTGCATCGATGGCCACACCGGTAGGCTGCGTGATCGCGGCGCCGACGGCGGGTCCACCGTCGCCGGAATAGCCTGGGGACCCGGTGCCGGCAACTGTAGTGACCAGGCCGTTCGGTGAAATACGGCGAATCACATTGATGTAGGAGTCCGCCACGTATAAGTTTCCGGTCTGATCAATCGCCAGACCCGTGGGATAGCCGAACGCCGCTGCGCTGGCTGGCCCCTGGTCGCCGGAATAGCCCACTTCACCTGTGCCGGCAATGGTCGAAATCATTCCGGCTGGCGACACCTGGCGGATCCGGTGGTTCCCGGAGTCCGCGATATAAACGTTTCCGCCCCCATCCACTGCCACGCCTGTCGGGAAATTGAAGCTGGCCGCCTGGGCTGGACCGCCATCGCCGGAAAAGCCCGATTGGCCATTGCCGGCCACCAAAGTGATGAGACCGGCTGGCGAGACTTGGCGAATACTATTGGCGAACGGATCGGTGAAATAGACGTTTCCAGCCGAATCCAGCGCGACCGCGAAGGGAGACATTTGCGCGGCCGTCGCCGGTCCTCCGTCGCCGGAATCGCCCGGCAGACCGCTGCCGGCAATGGTCGTGATAACGCCAGCCGTCGACACCTTCCGAATTCGATTGTTGCCTGCGTCCGCGATATAGATACTTCCATCGCTGCTGGCTGCGACGGCTGTGGGAAGACTCAAATTTGCGCGTGTGGCCGGTCCGCCGTCTCCGGAGAACTCGAACTGCCCGTTGCCTGCAATGGTCGTGATCTGCCCGTCCAATGCGACTTTGCGCAGGCGCCCGCTTGACTCGCCGATGTACACATTTCCG
>DATFZA010000402.1:0-11933 GCA_035314765.1 Bryobacteraceae bacterium | reverse complement strand
CTGCAATTCTCCCAGCAGCCGGGACAGCGAGTTCTCCTCTCCGCGCCGGCCCCGGCGCCCTCCGCCGCTGCCTTCCAACGCCGCCAACTCGTCCTTGCGCGCTGGGTCGGTGGCCTTCTCCCGCGCCGCCTTTACTTCCTGCAGCGCGGCGTACGCCTGGTTCATGCCGGCCGCAAGCTTGGAGGCCAGAGCAAATTGCTCCTCGAGCCCAGGCAAAGGCGTCTTGACGCGCGGGTCCATCTTTATTGGCAAGGGTTGGGTGTAGGTCTTTCCGTTAACGGTCAAGCGCACCATGTAAGGGCCTGGAAGCACCAGCACACCCAGCGGTTCGCGCGGCGTGTCGTGGTAGATGGCCGAGATCGGATATTCGTGATTCGCCGATTGCGGAGGCGCATACCGCAGATCCCAGACAAACCGGTGCATCCCCGCTTCGCCAGGCAATATGCGCGGCCAGCGCACCCAGTACAGTGGAACATTCAACTCTTTGGCCAATTCGTCTTCCGTGACGTCCGGCTTGTCGTCGCTCGAATACTTACGCACCGGTTTGCCGCCGGCATCCAGAATCTCAAGCGTTACCGGACTGGTAGGAGCGCTACTGAGGTAAAGGTCCAGGATTGCTCCATCCGGCGGATTCTTTCCGGCCGGCTCCTCCGGCGGCAGCGGCGTGTCGGTATACAAATCCCGCCGCACCCGGTAAGCCAAAGCCGGCCGGAATAAATACGCCTCTGACTGGGCAACCGTGACGGTCATCTGCCGCAGCGGAGTAACATCGTCCAAAATCCAAAAGCCGCGCCCGTGCGTGGCAGCCACCAGATCGTCCTCATGCACCACTAGATCGCGCACGGATGTCGCCGGCATGTTCATCCGCAAAGTCTGCCAATGTCCGCCATCGTCAAACGAAACATACACGGCCCGCTCGCTGCCTGCATACAACAGCCCTTTGCGAACCGGGTCTTCGCGCACCACATTGATCGGTTCCTCCGGGAGTCCGTCGACAATCGCGCTCCAGGTCTTGCCCCCGTCATGAGTCCGGTAAATATACGGACGCTGGTCGTCCAGCCGAAGGCGATTGATCGCCGCATATACTGTGTTGTCATCAAAGTGGCTCGCATCCAGTTGGGATACCTTGCTCCACGCGGTCAACCCCACTGGCGTCACATCTTTCCAGTTCCTGCCTCCGTCGCGGGTGACGTGGATCAAACCGTCGTCGGTCCCGGCCCAAATCACGTTGACATCCTGGTGCGCGGGCGCCACGGCATAGATCACTCCGCGTTGGGTGGCCTGCTTTTTCGCGTCTTCTGAAAAGGCCCCGACGCTGGCGGGAACTTCATAGCTTTTCCGCGACAGATCGGGGCTGATCACTTCCCAACCATGCCCGCCGTTCACGGATTTGAACAGAACGTTACCGGCATAAAAGAGCACGCGCGGATCGGCGGGTGAAAAGAGCACTGGTTCGGAGCGCAAGAAGCGATACTTCGCGCCGTGGAGTCCGATTGGGCTGACCTCCTGAGTCTGGCCAGTAGCGGTGTCGAATCGTGTGAGCTTGCCGCCGAAAAGAACACCTGGGTGAAGTGGATCGGCGGCCACGTAGCCATATTCCTCAGCTCCCACGGGATGCCAGTCCCAGGCCGTGACCGCGCCATAGTTGCCGCGGCTGGCTACGGCGGCTGAGCCGCTCTCCTGCTGGCCGCCATAAACCCAATAGGGAAATTGATTGTCGGTAGAAACGTGATACATCTGTGCCGTCGGCTGGTTGTACCAACTGCTCCAGGTCTTACCGCCGTTGACTGTGATCGTTGCTCCTTGATCTACCCCAAGCAAAATGATGTCGGGATTGTTGGGGTTGATCCAGATGGAGTGGTAGTCGTCGCCGCCCGGAGCGCCCTTCCACGCAAAGAACGTCTGGCCGCCGTCATCGGACCGATAGGTGGAAGTATTGGCCACATAAATCCGATCCGGATTTCTTGGATCGACCCGCACCCACGCAAAATCGGACCCGCGCCCCCACACCCGCTCTTCGTGGTTCATCCGCCGCCAGGTCGCGCCGGCGTCGTCCGAGCGGTACACCCCTCCATATTCGTTGGAGGCTTCAACCATGGCGTACATCCGTTGAGGATCGCTGGGCGATATACCGATGCCAATTCTCCCCAAGCCCTGCTGCGGTCCCGGCAAACCGCCCGTTAGCTGCGTCCAGGTGTCGCCGCCGTCACTGGATTTGAACAAGCCGCTATTCGGACCGCTCCACGAGCCGTTCTCCCAGGGACCTTCCCTCGATTCCCATAGCACGGCGTATACATTGCGCGCATTCCTCGGATCGAACGCCAAGTCTACGCCGCCGGTGTTCTCGTTCTTATACAGGACCTTCTTCCAGCTACGGCCGCCATCTGAAGACCGGAAAATTCCGCGCTCGGCATTTGGACCATAAGGATGTCCCAAGCTGGCGGCAAATACCCGGTTGGGATCGTTGGGATCGACCAGAATAGACGCGATCTGCTGAGCATCGCGCAACCCCAAATGCTCCCAGCTTTTGCCCGCATCGGTGGATTTGTAAAGCCCGTCGCCGACCGATAGATCCGGCCGGTGCAGCCCTTCTCCGCTGCCGGCGTAAATGATGTTGGGGTTGGAAGGCGCCAGAGCCAGCGAACCAATGGAGCCAGTCGCTTGCTCGTCAAAGATCGGGACCCAGACCCGTCCGGCGTCGGTGCTCTTCCAGATTCCGCCGTTGTTGGCGGCCATGTAGAACACATTTGGCATCTCCGGGATGCCCGCGATCGCCACCGTGCGCCCGCCGCGGAATGGTCCAATCATGCGCCAGCGCAGGTCCGCATACAGGGCGGGATCGAAGGTCTCCGCTCCCAAGCAAGCCAACACTGCCACTCCCGCCAGAAGCCGTTTCCAGTATGCCATCGTCCTTCAATCTAGCAAGTTTTCGGTTGGCTTCATCGTCCGGTCCGGTCGTCGAAGCCTAAGGAGAACAGGCTCCTCCCTGCTCCACTCTAAGGATTGCAGCACAGGTGAGCTCGAATAGCGGAATTTTTCCGGTCTGGCCACACCATATGCGAATCGGACCGGGCTGTATCGTTTTCTTGCGGCCGTTAATCGAACTTTCTAGATAAATTCACTTTAACTTTTCGTCGAAGTGTGCAAATCTTGAGAGGTGGCCACATTTCTGTGGCGTTTAGGCTACCGAGTCCAGTAGCCTATCTCTGCCAGGTAGCAGCAGTTACGGCAAAGCCGAGATGGAGAGGACATGCTGCCAAAGTATTTAGTACCAGAAGAAATCGCACGACAAAACGGCACCGGTCCGGAAGTGGATCTGGAAGCGGCTCAAGGCAAACTATTCGTGTTGACCTTGGGCATCAACCGGGTGCTCGAACAAGGGGCTCTTCAGATCAGCGTCTGGGGCTCCAGAGACAGCAAAGACTGGGGCACGCGCCCGCTGCTTACGTTTCCTCCGAAATCGTACTGCGGCATGTACTCGCAATTGCTGAACCTGTCCAAACACCCCAGCGTTCGTTATCTGCGCGTCGAATGGAGGATGAGCCGCTGGTCCAAGCCCTCGGCTGATCCGTTGTTCGGGTTTTCGGTTTTTGCCGAAGAATCGGGAGCCCGGCTCAAGGCGGACCAAGCCGTAGCTGCCGCTGTCGCGTAGGTGTTCGCGCTAGTCTGTTTCCCGCGGGCGGAGACATCGTAGCAATACGTCTCAGTTCGCCGGCGAAGTGAAATACTTTCCAGCCAGTTCCGGGTTCGACTCCACGGCCTGCTGCCAGTATGTCTTGGCTTCCGCTTCCCGCCCAACCGACTTCAACGCATGGCCAAGATTAAGTAGAGCTTCGGCAAATCCGGGTTTCTCTTCCGCAGCCTTCTGGTAAAACCGGATCGCATCGTCATTCGCCTCAGCCCGTTGCATCAAAAGGCCGATGTTGTAGGCCAGCTCGGGATGCTGGTCTCCGCGCTCGGAGAGCACTTCTTCCCATTTGGCGGCCGCCGCCGGATCTCCCGATTCCACGCTGATCACCGCCAGAATCCGGACTGCGTCCACCGAATTGGGATGCAGTCTGACGGCGGCCTCCAAGGTGGCCTGGGCAGCGCCGCCGTCGCCACACCGCCATTGCGCAATAGAAAGATTGAGCATCGCATCTAGCCAATCGGGGCGTTCTTCCACACAGCGGCCAAATGCCGCCGCTGCGCTCCCGGCATCATTCCTTTGCAGGCGCAGGTAACCCAGCCGGAACCACGCATCTTCGCGCCCCGGTTTCCGATCCAGCAGAAGTTCATAGTGTCTTTCGGCTTCCGGGAAATTTCCCTGACGTTCGTGCAACACCGCGAAATTCCAAAGCGCGTCTTGGTTGTTTGGCGAACGCTCCAACAATTGTTCGTAGAGATGCCGGGCAGACACAAGGTCGCCGCGCTCTTGCAACGAAGCCGCCAGGTTCAGTTGCGCTTCTTCCCGTTCCGGATCCAGTTTCATGGCCTCCGTGTAGGTTTGCCCTGCCTGTTCGGCATGATTCAACTTCTGCTGTGCCAAACCAAGATTGAACCAGGCTTCGTAGGAGTCGGGCGCTACCTTCACCAACTGCGAACCGTATTGGACCGCGGCTTTGAAATCCCCACGATGGATGGCCGAGGCAACCAGGCCTTCCAGCGCCGGCCGGGCTTGCGGACGCAGCCGAAGCAGACGATCCGCATACTCTTTCACCTGAGCATAGTCTTTGCGCCCCACCGAGAGACCTACCAGGTTGGAGAGCAGTTCTACATTGGAGGGATTGTTTCGCAGCAACTTGCGGTAAAGCTCGTAGGCCTCATCCGGCTGCCCTAACAGTTGCAGGGCCACTCCTTTTCCGAAAATCGCAGGTTCACATTCCGGTTTGCGCGACAGGCATTGGTCGAAGGCTTCGAGAGCCTCGCTGACTTGCTGCTGGTGAAGAAGACATTGACCGAGTCCCAGATATGCCTGCCAGAGCTTGGGTTCCAGGCCTACTACGCGGCGAAACAGCGTTCCAGCTTCCTCGAACTCCTTCATCCGCTCCAGACAGACCGCCGAGTTATACAAAGCCGCCTTGTGCTCCTGCTGCTGTTCCAGAACCTTACGATAGCTCTCCAAAGAAGCCGCAAACTGGCCGAGTTGAAACTCCAGATGCCCGCGGGTCCACTGCAGCTCAGGCAGAGCGTCCCCGCTTTCAATCGCTTTTCGAACTTCGCGCAAGGCGGCCTCGGTCTTGCCTTCGGCATTCAAGGCCAGGGCCTTGGCGAGAGCGGCTGACTGGATAGACCGTTTTTGGTCCTTTACGTCGACCCGGTCGTCGCGAACCAGCGCTTGAACCAGCTGGTCGTCTACCACCCACAGCCATTGATCTTTAATGTCTTCCATCAAAACAATACTCCCTAATCCATCCGGACGCGTGCTAGTTGGCCGAGCCCGGGAGCAGAGAAAACCCTACCTTGGTGATCTCCGCACGATCTCCCCGATCCGTGAGAAAGCCTAAGCCACCGGATTTGAGCTGGCCATCGACCCAGATATCCACGGGATTGCCTCCGATGAACGTCGTAAAGCGATCATCCCAAACTTCCACGCGGATGGGAAAGGTGTTTCCATTGACGGGCCGTATCGGGACTTGGCCAGTCTCTCTCTCCTTGCCGTCCACCACAGCGTACTTTAGGAGACGATATCCCGTCCCGCTACCGGTTAACTTGATGGCGTAGAAGTTGGAGGCATTCGAAGCCCGGAACACCCATCCGATGGAGTTCGATTCGATTCTTCCTTGAAACTCAAACTGATAGTTGGTTAGGCTCACCGATGGGCGATAGACACTGATCTTTCGACCCTTGTGATTACCAGTAGAGTCCCCGGCCCAGTCGGTGATCCATCCACCTTCTCCCGTCATTGGGCTGGCGATCAAGGTCACCGATGACGGTTTAGACTTGCTTGATCCCGAATAGATAAAATATCCGCCGGCGATGACGAGCAACAGTCCCACGGCAATACCGATCTTCACGTTCAAGGGAAGCGTACTCAGCCCTGACGGTCTTTCCGGCATCCCCAGATGCAGCTCGAAATTCGCCGGCGCGTCCTTGGAAAACGCTGGCCGCTCCTGGTCGGTAGCCCCAGCGGCGGGCTCCAGACTCTCCGCGGCGGAGCCCTTGCCGGCGGCCCTGTCAGGAGGCGCGGAATTTTCGATTGCACTGCTAACGGGCTGTATCTCCTCAACTTGCGGCGCTTGGGCCGTCTGCCGAGGAGTTGTTGCCGGGGTTGGCTCGCTCGCCGCGGGCGGGCCGGTTACTGTTGGCGTGGCCGCCGTCGCCGGCTGCTTCCCCAATACCTTAGGGTCAGGCTCCGCCAGTCGCTCGGCCTTGCGGGCGCTGGGCTTGTTCTCGGGCACGTTGATCGAGCGTTTTACCGCAAGAACCGCCTCTCGCGGGTCGAAGGGCTTTTCTTTCTTGTCTCGTGACGCGCCTCCTGCTACCGCTTCCACCCCATCCTTTACCGGCTTGACCTTTACAGCCGCGGACTGCTTAGAGGCAGGCTCTGGCGTAGGCGGTTTCCCGACCCCCATCTTAGGCCTCAACGGCAACGTCTCGGTCGTGGTCAGTTGCGGATCGCTCGGGACGACGAGCGGGTGACACTCGGAAACCAGCTTCGGCTTGGCCGGCGAAATAATTCGCAGCGTTAGCGGGAGCATTTGCTCCATGAACGGAACTGTGGCCTCCGCCATCACCACTTGGCCCGTCTCACTTTCGGCTTCTTCCTCCGGTTCAACAATCTGCAGCGTTGCCACTCCTCCAGCGGCTGCGGCGTTCGCGTTCGCGCGCATCCCCGATGGCCGGCGGGGGGCCGAAAACAAGCCCTCCAGCGCGAGGCCGTCCACTACTGGACCGGACGTCACTGGCAGCTCCGTGCGCCTGCCGGGCCCTCGTCGCGGGTCCCCGTTTTGCGGCCGAAGTCCGCTGTCGAGCCGCTTCAGGCTGTCAATACCGGATTCGGACTCCGGTTGCTCCGGTTCCGCTGACGCTTCGGAAACCACGTTTTCGGATAGCGCGGGTTCAGCGGGCTCTTCCTCGAGGCTCCCCGGCGGACCTAACGCTAACTCTCGATCGGGAA
This sequence comes from Bryobacteraceae bacterium, assembly GCA_035314765.1. Lineage (GTDB taxonomy): Bacteria > Acidobacteriota > Terriglobia > Bryobacterales > Bryobacteraceae > DATFZA01. The sequence goes on along the minus strand of DATFZA010000402.1, from coordinate 4,834 downwards.
CATGAAGTTCCGCGGCTTGCTCGAACTCCACGCTTTCCTCAGGAGGAGGCGGAACCAGTAGCTGGAACACTTCTGGAAAAAAAGGCTGGGAGTCTTCGAGGCACAGTTCCGGCACACCAGGCGGAATCGCCTCGATCCCAGGCATTGTGACCGGACCGGCTGCGGGGAGATAGAAGGACGCGCTGTTGACTGTGTGCTCCCGCTTCGGGAAAAGGTGAGCCGTGGTTTCGAACGAGCCTGCTTCCGGCGTTTGCACAGCAGCCAAGCCGGTACCCGGAATCGATTTCATGGGAAGCTCCAGTAACTCCGCCAGCGGGGGGTCATCCTCCGGCTCGGCTTCCTCCGCGGCAGCTTCCTGAAGCGTCTCGATTGCCAAAGGCTGAATCTGGTCAAATACCGGAAAAACCGGTCCCGGAATCCAACTCAGCGGTGAGGATGGGGCGATCGGAGTTGGGCTCGGTCCTTCCAGCATCGCCAGAGGTTCGGCGAGAAACCCGGCGGCGCCAGTCGCGACCGGCTCCGGCTTGTGAGCGATCGGCACCGGAAGCGCGGGACCTCTCTCGCGCTTGTTCATTGAGGTGCTAACTGAGGAGGCGTTTACTGACGCGTTGAGTGAGGTGCTGACTGCGCTGCTCGCGGGGCTCGGGGCATCCACAACGGGTAGCCCTTCAGCGGCCTCGGCCTTCTTCGCCCGGCCCTCATCCGTCTTCGTCTGGGCCTGCAACAACCGGCTTAGCGCGAGTCGGTTGTATTCATCATGATAACTCTGCTTATGCTGGTCGGAGCAGAACTCGCCGTTTCCTGTCAATCTCTTCAGCAGCGCCAGTTCCCTACCGCAATACAGGCATCGCATGTCTTTGTAATCGGCCATCCGAGGCCAAGGGTGAAGACACGGAATCACCCTTTCCTCTAAGTAAAGTGTTTATCCCCCGCTTCTAAGTGCATGACCCTACGACCAAGGTCCAATTCTTCGCCTTCTTATAGGAGTACAGCGGTTTGCAGGCTACTACCACATAATCCTAGGCCGCATACCTTCTCTCTTTGCGTTAAGGGGATTCGCGGAGGACTAGATAGCTAGCGGCGCGAGAGCCCGCCAGATAAACCTCTGTAAGTTTTTTGGAATGGGTAAAGTCTCAGCCTTATCAGACGATCATAGTAGCAGGCCACCGTTAAGGGTTTAGTACCAACGCTGTTCAAGACGGACACTAGTTCGTGAGCGAACAGGAGTTTATGAAAGCCGGCAGCTTTAGATAACCCGGCAGCTTATGAAAGCCCGGCTGCTTATCAGGGCAGCGAGCGATCACTAACCAATAGCTCCAGCGCGGGCCTGGGGAACTTGTCAGCAGGAGAAAACATGGTAAAACATGAAGCACTGAAGAATCATCTCGAGGGATTGCGGAATTCAATTCCCGAGCTGCGCGGCGTACTGCTTGCCTCGACTGAAGGCCTGCCAGTGGCGCATTCCTTATCGAACGGGACAGATCCCAACCGGGTCGCGGCAATGGCCGCCGCCGCCTCCAGCTTGGGCCGTAGAATCAGCGAGAGTATGTCAACCGGCAATCTCTCCGAAGTCTCCATCCGGGGAGACGACGGCGTTCTGTTCATTTATCAGGCGGGGCCCAAAGCGGTTCTGGCGGTGATGGGGCCCATGGGCGCCAACGCCGGTTTGATCCACCTTGAAGCCCGCAACAGCGCTAAGGAAATCGGCGAGTTGTTCTAATCGAATCTTGCTGGTACCGGCGGGCGAGTCGTTATTTAAGGGCGGCTTCCAGCGGCGGGCCCGCCCTACCAGGAAACGGTTCTATTTGACCTTTTCGTCTTTTTCCACTTTGCCATCGCGGATATGGATCACGCGATGGGCATGCAAGGCAATGTCGTGTTCGTGGGTGACCAGCACGATCGTGTTGCCTTGTTGGTAAAGCCGCTCAAACAGTGCCATGATCTCACTCCCCGTGGCGGAATCGAGCGCTCCGGTGGGCTCATCCGCCAACAAAATCGACGGATTGTTCACCAGCGCTCGGGCTACCGCTACCCTTTGCCGCTGGCCGCCCGATAACTCGTTCGGCTTGTGGTGCATGCGGCGTTCCAAATCCACCGCGCGCAAGGCCGCTTTAGCTCGCTCCGCTCTCTGATCGCCGGGTAGGCCCGCATAAATCAAAGGCAGTTCCACGTTGTGCAGGGCCGATGCTCTCGCCAACAAGTTGAACGTCTGAAACACAAATCCGATCTCTTTGTTGCGAATCCGGGCCAGTTCATCGTCCGTCATGTCGCTGACCAGATTGCCGTTCAGATAGTACAGCCCTTTGGTTGGCGTGTCCAGACAGCCAATCAGATTCATCAAAGTCGATTTTCCCGACCCCGACGGCCCCATGATCGCGACATACTCGCCCTTCCGTATCTCGATATCCACTCCCGAAACCGCATGAATCTCCTGGTCGCCCATGACATAGGTCTTCCAGAGATCGTAGGTACGGATGACAATGCCATCGCGCTTCAGCGCCTGTCCACGCTCGGCCAATTCCTGCGTCGCCGTTGCCATTAGGTGTTGCTATCCGTCTTCGCCGGAGGTTTGTTGTCGATTTTCACCTTGGCTTCGTTGCGCAAAGTGCGGATCACCTTGTAGCTCCCGGTGATGATCTGTTCGCCGTCCTGCAAACCGGAGGTCACTTCAATATCGGTCGCTCCCGTGATCCCGGTCTCCACCTTGCGGAACTCGGCTTTGCCGTCTTTGATCACGAAAACGCCCTGCAGCTCTTGCTTGGCCGCCTTTTCCGCCACCGGATCCACCTTCCCCGCCGCTTCCACCGCGCCTTTTTTCGCTTCCGGTTCGAGATCGCCCTTCTGGCGTATGGTTAAGGCCTGAATGGGGATGGTCAAGATACCGCTCTTGGTGGCTGTAATGATTTTGGCGGTGCACGACAGTCCCGGCCGTAAATCGCTGGGAGGGTTGTCCAGCACCACTACCACCTTGAAATCCTTGGCCTCCTGGCTCGAAACTGCGCTTTGTGACGCAGCTACGCCAGTCGACCTCAGAATAGCGGTGTTGCCGATCTCCGTCACGTGCCCTTTGAAATTCATAGTTGGCATGGCGTCAATCGTCACGTCGGCCTTCTGGTCCAGTTTGACGTTGACGATGTCGGTTTCATCCACCTTCACTTCGGCCGTGATCAAGGACATATCGGCCACTGTCATAATCGTGCTAGCAGCCGAGTTCTGAACGCCCGGCACCACCGTCTCCCCCATCCTCACCGGCAGATTGGTCACTACCCCATCGATTGGCGAGACCACCGAGTATTTCTGCAACACATCGTTGGTGCGGGTCAAACCAGCCTGATATTGCGCTATGCGCTTCTGGCTCGAAGTCAGTTGTTGCCTGGCCTGCGAGTCCTGCGCTTTGGCTTGCGCCAGCCGCGCGTCCGACTCTCCGAGAGCCGCCACGGCCGTGTCATATTCGGCCTTCTTCTGATCGAAATCCTGTTTCGCGATCAACTGGTCTTTCAGGAGTTGCGTGGCCCGGTCGAGGTTCAGCCTGGTGCGATCCAGCTCCGCTTTTGACCGGGCGATAGTTGCTTCCGCCGTGTTCACTGCGTCCTGGCTGGCGCGCAGGGCCGCTTCCGATGCAGCGGAATCCGCCAGCGCCGTGTCAATCGTAGCCCTTTGCGCCACTACGTCCGCGCCTGCCTGCGTGGATTCCAATCGCGCCACCACCTGCCCCTGGCGAACCCGGTCTCCCTCTTTCACCAGAATTTCAGTGATGGGTGCCGGGCCCATGGTATTTGCGCCTAAGTTGATGTAATTCTTCGGCTTGATTTCTCCGGAAGCCGTTACGATGGAAGTCAGATCCTGGCGCACGACGTTGCCGCTCTGCACCGTCACAATCCCGCGCTGGTTCAGCTTCATGCTTGCAAACACACCCCCGCCCACAAGCAGCAGCAGACCGATCGCCAGCAGAATTTTCCAGTTCTTTTTCAAGTAGAGGTTCTCCCCTAAGGAACGACGAACCTGGCAAGGAATTGGTTCGGGTAAGTTTCAGATTAGCACGCTGGGTCAATGCGCTAGGTTCTTGACCCAGCCGGTCCTGGTGGGCTACTGTCAGCGCATGCCGCGCTTTCCATTCCTTCTGTTCTTTCCGCTGTCGATGCTCCTGGCGCAAGTTCCCCAATTCGACAACGACGGACAACTGAGCAGACCGCAAAACTACCGCGAATGGCTCTATCTGACCAGCGGAATCGGCATGAACTATGGGTCCAGCGCGGAATCGTCCCAACCCGCATTTGACAACGTTTTCGTCAAACCGGAAGCCTACCGCGCATTCGTAGATACCGGCCATTGGCCGGAGAAAACAATCTTCATTTTGGAAGTCCGGCGCTCGGAGTCTCATGGCTCTATCAACCGCGCCGGCCGCTTTCAAACCGGCGTGCTGGCTGTTGAAGCGGCGGTAAAGGATTCAGCCCGCTACCCGGAAGGCTGGGCGTACTTCGCTTTCGGCGAAGGCGATTCCCTGCTCGACAAAACCAAGCCATTTCCGCAGAAAAGCGTCTGCAATCAGTGCCATCGGGCGAACGCGGCGGTCGAAAACACCTTCGTCCAGTTCTATCCTACGCTGCTCGAGATCGCCCGAGCCAAGGGAACTCTCAATCCTCGTTATGTTCAGTCGGAGCCTTCGCCGCCGAAGTAGTCGAAGTAGCGTTGTTCCGGGCCGGGTTCTTTAGACGTTCAAACAGAAACCACACCAGAAGCAGGCACAGGATGGTGGAGACCGCGCCCGCGACCAGGTAGTCTTTCGGTCCCAGCGGACTGGGAAGGATGGCCAGCATGATCGCGCACAGCGCTA
>DATFZA010000401.1:0-2514 GCA_035314765.1 Bryobacteraceae bacterium | reverse complement strand
AGGTCGATAAGTCGAATGCCGATCTCAAGTACGCCGAGCACAAATACCTGTATCGGAATCTGCAGGACGGCCGGTTTGAAGACGTGACGGACAAGGGAGGTCCGGGAATCCTCGAAGAAGCGCCGGCTCGCGGCTGCGCCTTTGGCGACTATGATAACGATGGCGATATCGATGTCGCCGTGAACTGTGTAAATGCGATCCCGCAGCTCTTGCGTTGCGATAGCACGCTCAAGCGCAATTGGATCAAGATCAAACTGGTGGGCGTGAAGTCCAACCGCACGGGCCTGGGCAGCCGCGTGATTGTGACGGCGAAGACCAAACCGGATGCGCTCAAGCCGCTGAGCCAGATGGACGAGTTGCGCAGCGGAGGCAGTTACTTTTCGCAGAACGATTTGCGCATGCATTTCGGGCTGGATCGCGCTTCCAAAGTGGACTTGGTCGAGATCCGCTGGCTCAGCGGACAGGTCGACCGGCTCACGGACCTGGCGCCAAACCGCCTTTATGTGATTCAAGAGGGTGGCAAGATTCTGAAATCCGATCCTCTAAAGGCATGAGGCCGAACGCAACGCGGTTAACGTTGTGGTTGGCGATCTGCTTTGGCGCGCACGCCGCTGAGCCGGCCTGTCCGTGGCTGAACGCTGCGACGGCCGCGGGTGTGCTGGAGGGTCCGGTCCAAACTGCGGTAACCAAGAATGGCGAGGACGCTACCTGCGAATTTTCGCGTCGCGATTCCGGGGGCAAACTGAGGATTGAGGTCGTCTCTATCGGCGCGTCGCGGGACGAGCTTGCCGCTTATAAGGCGCAATGCATCGCGCCTGTGGTCCCGCTGAAGGCTATCGGCAATGAAGCGCTCGCTTGCAGCGTCGATACCAGAAACGGGGAAGCGGCCGAGCAGGTGGTTGGCAGAGTGCGCAAGCAGGCGTTCCTGGTTCGGGTGAGTTCAACCGCCAGCGGTTTTCAACGGCAGGCGCTGCGCGAAAAAGCGGAAAAGGTGGCGGAACAGGTTGCCGGTAATTTGTTCTAAGCTAGTGCGACGCGCTGGTTCCTAACTTTTTCTCTTTTCGTTCTTCTTCCGCGCTCCGAATCGCGGCAGCTTTCGCAAAGGCTTGCTTGGCGCCTTCCAAATCGCCTTTTCGCCGCAATAACAGCCCCAGATTGTTGAACGCGCCCGCGTCCGTATCGTCCAGCGCCACCGAATGGCGCAACGCATCGATCGCGTTATCCACGTCGCCCTGGTCCTTGAGAATGCTGCCGAGCCGGTACCAGGCATCGACATAGTCCGGCCGCTGGGCCACCGCCGCGCGCAACTGCTCGATCGCCTTGGGCATGTCGCCCATGTCCGCATAGGTCATGGCCAGAGTGTAATGCGCCTCGGCGAGCGCCGGGTCCAGTTCCACCGCTCTTTCGAGTTCCGTCTTGGCATCGGGCAGATCGTCCGATTGCTTGTAAGCGACACCCAAGTCGTAATGCGCCGAGACAAGATCGGGATGCACACGGATCACGGCGGAGAGCAACTGGACGGCTTCCGCGTACTTCCCTGCGCCGATGTAAGCATAAGCCACGTTCACTTGTACATGCTCATTGTCGGGCGCCTCTTGCAAAATCCGTCGAAACTCGCGCAAACCGGCGTCAGGATCGCCGGCATTCACCAGCACCTGGCCGTAGCTGTTCCGGATCGCCTGATTTTTCGGATTGATGGTCAACGCCTGCCGGTAAGCGTCCCGCGCTTCTTTGAATCGCCGCTGCCGTTGATACGCGAGCCCCAGGCTTTCCCAAAGAGCTGCGTTCTTGGGTAGCTGTTTGGCCGCATTCGCCAATTCCGAAATGGCGTCGGCATAATGCCCGGTGTCAGTGTAAGCGGTTCCCAGACGGAATCGATAATCCGCGTGGTCCGGCGCCAGGGCCACTGCCTTCTGCAAAGCAGCCAGAGCTTCATCTTTCTTTTCGGCCAGCCACAGCGCCACTCCCAGGTGATACCAGGACTGCGCCATCTTGGGATTCAACTCTGTCGCCCGCTGAAAGTGAACAATCCCCTCCAGCGGCCGGTTTGACGCGGCGAGCAAGAAGCCAATTTCATCCTCATACACGCCCGACGACGGCACCAGTTGCGCGAGTTTCTGGTAGTCGGCCAGTGCACCGGCCGCGTCCTTCGCCGCCAGATGCCGCCGCGCCGAAGCCTCTAGCTGCTGCACGCTTCCCGTGGTTTGCGCAGCCAGGTGCAGTGCGCAAACAGCCGTAAACAGGCCATTGCGAAGCTTGAGCACGCACTATTATAGGCACAGCAGCGATCGCATATCTCCTGCCAAGGCTGCTGGCCGCGATCATCTCGGCTCGCTTTGCCGAACATGCCAGCAGACTCCGCCTGGGTCGATGATGTGGACTTCGCGGCCCCAGGGAAATTCTGTGGGAGGTTTTAGCTTCACGCCGGTGAAAGCGGTAGCCAGACTTTTTGCTTCGACTTCCGACCAGTACAAATCGAGGTCGTCCACCTCGAAAACCATCATCTGGTTTTTC
>DATFZA010000400.1:0-2722 GCA_035314765.1 Bryobacteraceae bacterium | reverse complement strand
CCCGGCAGACAGGCCCAAGAAAACCCCGACATCCGGCTCCTTCAATCGCCTTTTGCACCCAACCCGACGCGCCCGACCCCGCGCAACCCGCAAAAATCATTCATGGTGATCAACGCCATCCCCAGTCCGACAGGCTGCTAGGACGACCCGGATTGCGATAACAGTCGCGACCTTTACCGTTATCAAAATTGCCCACAACTGATTTGCCGCGGTGGATGACAGGGCGGCCGTGGCAGCTATTGGGCGTGGTTTGATTGGCATCGCGTGACTCTACCGAAGTCGCGTGGACTGCGAAGAGTATTGGATTCTACGCGAAATCAAATACTTGGTCCGATCCGTGAATCCTGCGCGTAAGCAGGTCAATTGAGGAGGAAACTATGAGGAAGCCGAAGAAGGTTACGCCAGCACCAGCACCATCACGGTCCCCCGGCGACTTCCCCGAAGCAAGCAGCCCAGACTTTCAGTTTGCTCTGGAAAAACTGACCGCCGCGTACCAACCGGTGATCGAAGATGAACTCAACCAGTTGAAGTCGCCGCCGGCGCCGGGCGCCACGGCCACTGCTCCGTCTCGCACAGGCGAGGAGGACATCCAGTTTGCGAACCGGATCTTCGAATCATTCATGACCGAAGAAGTCGCCACTCGTCTCCTGCCCCAGACGGCGCGCGAGTCGCTCGGCCCGGTCGAGAATTGGCGCTGGTGCCTTGAGCACGTTCGCTGTTCCCTGATCTTCGGGTGGTTGGCATGCCGGGGGCCGCGGACGTTCCAATCGTTGTCCTATTATCTTTACGAGTACTGGAAATGCATCCGGGCGGTATCGGGGAGCCCGGTGAGCAAACCTCCCACCGCGGCCGAGCAGGCCGATTTCCAGGTCGTGGTCGGGGCTTTCGCGACCGCCTACAAGCCGTATTTGACGGACCAGTTGGCCACGGTCGAGTTTCCGTCGGCTATCTCCGGAGACGTCATCTCCGGCGAGTACAATGCCGCTACCGGTCAGGACGAGCTTTGCCAGATCTTCGATCGGATGTTGAGCACAGAGACCACGCGGGCATTGCTCGGCGGCGCCGCCTACGATCAATACAACGCTTTCGCCTTCTATGGGTTCTGCCGCTGCTGGGCGACGTGCGCGATGTGCCTCGGCTGCTGTTTGGCGCGGGTGCGGAACGTCGAAGATATCCGGCTGTGCCTGATCTACTACGTTCGGTGCCTCGAGGCTTGTCTGCGTCCACTGACGTGCGAACTGACCGCGCCTACGGGCTGCGTAACGGAAACAGAGTTCGCGAGCGCAGGCATTTTCCGCGGTGTCGAGATCGAGGGCACAGCGGCGGGATCGGACTGCGCCTATTACACGCTCCAATGGAGACAGAACGGCATCGGTCCGTGGCAGACTAGCAGCATCGTCTACCCGGGCGGAGCGACGCAAGGCCCATGTGGCGTAACCGGCGGGCTTCTCGGGTATCTATCGACATTTCCTCTGGTCCAACCGGGACTCGTGGAGCTTCGGCTTTGCGTCTATTCCAGCGAACCAAACGTCAGCCCGTGCTGCACGACGATCGAGTTCCAGCTGTACCGAAATCTGGTTTGGATAGAAGGCATTGAGGGAATCGACGCGGCGCTGCCTCCCGGTGTGTTCGATCCTACGGCGCAGTTGGTCGACGCTACAGGCGTGGTCCGTTCCTTTGGCACAGTGCTCCGCGTCTTCGGAGCTGCGGCAATCGGCGGGTGCACCGGACAGACCATCAAGCGTTACACGCTGAGTTACCAACAGGGATTCACCACCACGACCAGCGGCGCGTGGACGCAGTTCTGGCAGGTGAACTACAACACGCCTCTTCAGATCACGGAAGGCGCCACTGACCCTTTGATCCCCAACACCGTACTGACGAACTTATGGTCTGAAGTCATCGTCCCTCTGTTCACCCCGACACTCCACTGCGAGGTGGTCGGCGATGACCTCAGCGAGGCCTACTGGGACACGCAAAATCCGCAGGGAGGGTTCCCGGTGCAGTTCCCGCTGCCCCCGCCCCCGTTTCCGGCACCCCTTTTTCCGCCGCCCTGCACGCAGCGCGCACCGTCCAGCACCTGGAATTCGACGCCTCTTGCACTGCCGAATTGCCAGAGCGGGCGGTATACGCTTCGCCTCACCGTCGAGGATACGGCGGGTCATACGACGGATAGTCCCCGGCAGGTGTGGTTCGATAACAAGCAGATTTATGCGAGCATCGCCCAGATGGGATCGATTGCTCCATGCGCGACGGTCGATCTTTCGGTTTTCGCGGGATCGGCGGATTGCACGGTGCCATGGCCCGCGCCGATTGAAGGCGTTGCGTATGACGAATACATCGAAGAGGGAAACTTCACCCCAGCCGAGCGATAATTTTGGAGGATATTCGCTGCAGATCATGAAAGCTGGCAGGAGCTGGCACAGTATGCCAATACCAGGACCGGGAAGTTCTCCATGGCCCGGCTCGAATGGAACCTCACGCGTAGGAGACCCGGGAAGGCGATGCCCGACGGCCGTGCCGTCTCCAGGTCCAATTCCGCCGCTCACCAATGGCATTCTCGCCCTGCTGGATATGCGGCGCTTGGATGCGGTGTGCAACACCAATCCTGCGGACGCCGATCTGGTGTTGCAACGCGGCGAATGTTGCGGCTTCATCGTGAACTTGGTGGTGTGGGACACCTCCATCTGCCCGGCGAACGCATCGGACAATCACACAGCGG
>DATFZA010000399.1:0-10927 GCA_035314765.1 Bryobacteraceae bacterium | reverse complement strand
AACTTCGCACCTGTCGAGCTCTTCGTCGGAGAACCCGAGAACGTTCGCGTGGCGGTGAACCTGGCTCACCAATCCAGTGCCTCCGATATATGCGTCGGGAATGAGTATGGTCATCTTCGCGGCAATTTCAGGAGAACTCGTGAATCTGTCTACTTCGACATGTGCGCCTCGAGAGACATCCAAAACTAAGATGCAATCAGCAATTTGAGCGTCGAGCAACTCCTGATCCAGCGTCGAACCGAGGCCTTTCGTATGCTCGCGGAGGGCTGGATCCTCTGAGAACATCACTTCGGCGTTCGGGTAAAGAGAAGCGATGTTGTCGCGAATTTGGTTTCTTTTTTGCCAGTACTTACGCAACAAATCTGAGCCGCCCGAACCAGGATCCCCTGGCCCCCAGACTAAGATGACAAGTTGTTGCTGTCGAGCCTTAACCTTAAGCGCTGCAATTCTATCACCGGCACGCACCCTATTAGACGACTCCTGACTCGACCGGCGCATGTTCTTCTATGGCACGAAGAAGCTCGCGACCACGCTGGGTCGCGACTAACCGGTCTCCAACCACGACGGCAGACTGCGAACGCCCCATCAAGTTCGCTAACCGCAAAGCCTTCTCGGGTCCCAGGCCGGCTATCAAGGTCGCGACCTCGACGGCGCCATCCTGGAGCAGAGTGACGAGCTGGTCGGCCTCCGCTTCGTCGACCAAAGCCAACATCTCGGCCGCTGAACGCGAAACCGAAAGGTCAAGCGCGTGTTGTTCCGGTCCGCCTGGTCTACCGCCGCCACGTCTCGTCAACACGGCCCGAAGCGCGGAGTTTTCCGCGCGAAGACGCTCACCTTCTTCTGTCAGACGCTCGGCACCGAATGCACGGCCGACCGTGTAGCAGAAAATTTTCACAGGATCTGTTTCTGTTCCGACCCACGCCATCGGCATCCCGTTCTCACGGTGGAAAGCTCTGCGGACTAGCCGCTCGGCTTGCGCGAGTTCTGCATGCTTCTCTCCTGCAAACACTCGGAAGTGGTACCGCGGCGACTGCAGGACGTACCGAACCGTTGGCTTTTCGGCAGGTCGCACCTGACCCCGCGTGATTCGCAGGAGCTCGGCCTTCACATCGCCTCCGAATTTAACGAATGCGTACGCAGGCACATACGACGGCACGTCGCAACCGGAGTACCTCGCGCGGAGCGGCGTGGTGTCCGTAGGGAACTCTGGGGAAATCAAATTAGCTGGCATTATTACTATCCCTGTCGAATCGTCGTGTCAGCAAAATCATCCACCTGCGCCTTCGCCTGCAATAACGCCCTTATGCCGCGCGCCTTCCGTCTTGCTCGCTCAAGACTATTACTCAACTCATCAACGTCTCTGTCGTCCAGAACGACATAAAGCTCCTTCGCGCCTTCATCTTCGAAGTACTGGACCTTTAACGTATGGAACACCAACACACCTCGAACATCATCAGTTGACTCAACGCCAAAGACTGGTCTCACATCGGTTAGCACCCTAGCGTTCTGAAAGACTCTGGCATGGTCTACCTGAAGGTCTACTGCCTTTGCTCGCAGCCGAAGCGCGTCTATTCCGAGAAGAGGCGGAAGCACTTTCTTTAAATCTTCGACCCTCGATTGTTCCACGCCACCCTCGGCAACGGCGGCGCAAACGTCGGAGACAAATTCATCAACGCTGATGTCCGTCGTTGCAGCCAGGTACGAATGCAAGAACATTAAGGACCAAGTTATCTGCTGCAGGTCCTCCGGACTCGCGCCTGGCACTGGCTCCAAACGGCTGATAAACAGGTCACGATCCAGTACGATGAGCGCATTGGACAGCACCCGGCACAATTGGCGTATCTGATCTTCTGTGAGGGTCGCGAGCCGATCAAGGCCAGCTCGCTCGACCGCTGGGATCGTAGGAAATCTCAAGTGCATCCTCTTAGTGCGCAAATGGCACTAGCGCTAGCTCTATCGTAGCGCAGAGCAAAATGAGCCCCAAGTCAAGCTCCATCAAACGACTTCGTTTCAGCAGTACGTCAATTCGATGATAATCTTGGTCGGAGAGAAATGCAAACAATAAAGCTAAATATGTTTCGGTCGCCTTTTGCAAGTCCACACTGGTTCCGCTAAGCCGAGAAGCGGCCCACCCAGAGTTGCTGCATCAAAACTCGGTGCCCTTGAACATAGGGCGCGGCGTTTCATCGCCCGTCGGCGATGATGGTTTATTGACTGCAGTTCGCATCAACCGCAAAGGCGCCGATCGTCTTGCTTCCGGCCATCCCTGGGTTTTCGCAAGCGATGTGCTCGATCGCGGAGCAGCCGAGCCCGGAGATGCGGTCAGCGTAATCGGTCCACGGGGCGAAACGCTAGGGGTCGCCCATTACAGCTCCACGTCGCAGATTTGCCTGCGGCTGCTCTCGAAGCAACCGCAACCAATCGGCACGTCGTTCTTCGAACAAAGGATCGCCAAGGCAGAAACTTTCCGGCGCCGCGTGGTGACCGATTCCAATGCTTACCGCCTGGTACACGGCGAAGGAGACCTCCTCCCCGGCCTGATCGTCGATCGCTACGCGGACTGCTTCACGATTCAAACCCTGGACCAGGGCATGGATCGGGCGAAAATGACCATCGTTGACATCCTCACGCGCCTATACGCGCCCGCGGCAATCGTCGAGCGCAATGACGCCGCCGTCCGCAAGCACGAAGACCTGCCGCTCCACACTGGCACCCTGATGGGCACCGATCCCGGACTCGTCCCGATCCACATCAACGGCCTGGACCTGGAGGCCGACCTGCTCCACGGGCAGAAAACCGGGATCTACCTCGACCAGCGGGAGAACTATCTGGCCGCCACCCGTCACGCTCACGGACGCGCCTTGGACTGCTTCTCTTCAACCGGCGGGTTCGCGCTCCACCTGGCGCGCTGTTGCGAGCACATTGAGGCGGTCGACAGTTCTGAGTCCGCCCTGCTGACCTTGGCCGCCAATCGCGACCGCAACAATATCAAGAATATAGAATCCCGCGAAGCCGACGTATTCGATCTGCTCACCAGCTACGCTTCCGGCCGGCGGCACTTCGATACCGTGGTGCTCGATCCTCCCGCGTTTACCAAATCGCGCTCTGCCCGCGAAGGCGCTCTGCGTGGATATAAGGAGATCAACCGCCGGGCGCTGCAACTGCTGGGTTCCGGAGGGGTGCTCGTTAGCTGCTCCTGCTCCCATCACGTGAGCGAGGCTGCGTTGCTCGAATTAATTGCCGAGGCCGCGCTCGATACCGGACGAACTCTGCGGGTTCTGGAACGGCGTACTCAGAGCCAGGACCATCCGATTCTGCTCACCGTTCCCGAGACCCTGTACCTGAAATGCCTCATTTTCGAAGTGCTTTGAGCTACCAACGAGCACCGAGCCCGGCGAATGCCGTATCCTATTAGAAGTCGCGACCGAAACCGCGCGGGCATTGCATGCCTGTGCCGGTATGCGATATGGTAGCGAGTTGCTGGCTGGACTGAACACCCGCGGCCGCCGTTTTTCTCGAACAACATCCTGGAGGAATTACTTGAGTTTTTATCTTGCACCCTTGGCGCTTGTCAGGCGAACCGCCCGGTCGCGGCGCCTCACGCCCCTTTTCACCCTGTTGGTGAGTTTGGCCCTGCTGGCTCTCACGCCCATGCAGGCATTCGGCCAGGAAGCTGCCGGAGAAGCCAACCTGGTCCTTCCGGATCTGTCGCAGGTCACGTTTCTCGGCGGCATCAGCGGGCGCACGCTTCTTATGTTCGGCCTGTTGATCTGCGCGCTGGGTCTGCTGTTCGGCCTCACCAGTTTTGTGCAGCTCAAGAATCTGCCGGTGCACCGCACCATGCGCGAGATTTCCGAGTTGATTTATGAGACCTGCAAGACCTATCTGATCACGCAGGGCAAGTTCCTTCTGATCCTGTGGGCCTTTATCGCGGCGATCATTGCCTTGTATTTCGGCTGGCTGGCGCCGATTCCCGGAAAACCGGTCACCACCACCCTGCCTGTAATCTTGTTCTTTAGCTTGCTCGGGATTGGCGGCAGCTATGGCGTGGCCTGGTTCGGCATCCGCGTCAACACCTTTGCGAACTCCCGGACCGCCTTCGCCAGCCTGGGCGGCAAACCTTATCCCTGTTACGCCATCCCGCTGCAAGCCGGCATGAGCATCGGCATGTTGCTGATCAGCGTGGAACTGGTGATGATGTTGTTCATCCTCTTATTCGTGCCGGGCGCTTATGCCGGAGCCTGCTTTATCGGATTTGCCATTGGCGAATCCCTCGGCGCCGCTGCCCTCCGCGTCGCGGGTGGAATTTTCACCAAAATCGCCGATATCGGCGCCGACCTCATGAAGATCGTGTTCAAGATCAAGGAAGACGACGCCCGCAACCCGGGCGTGATCGCCGATTGTACCGGTGACAACGCCGGCGATTCCGTGGGACCGAGCGCGGACGGATTTGAGACCTACGGCGTCACTGGTGTCGCCCTCATCGCTTTTATCCTGCTGGCCATCAAGGACCCGACCATCCAGATACAACTTCTGGTCTGGATCTTCGTCATGCGCGTGGTCATGGTCATCTCTTCCGGCATATCCTACTTCATTAACGGCGCTGTCGCGAAAGCCCGCTATGGCAATGCCGACAAGTTCAACTACGAAGCTCCCTTGACGTCTCTCGTTTGGCTCACTTCTTTGATCTCCGTGGTGTTCACTTACATCGTGTCCTACCTCATGATTCCCGAGATCGCGGGCGATTCCTCTCTGTGGTGGAAGTTGTCCACCATCATCACCTGCGGAACGTTGGCGGGCGCCATCATTCCGGAATTGGTTAAGGTGTTCACTTCTACCGAATCTGCCCATGTGAGAGAGGTGGTGGTTTCCTCCCGCGAAGGCGGCGCTTCTCTGAACATCCTTTCTGGTTTGGTGGCGGGCGATTTTAGCGCCTATTGGATCGGTATGGCGATGTTAGCTTTGATGTCCATCGCCTACGGCGTCAGCACGCAAGGGCTGGATATGTCGGGCGGGATGATCGCGCCCGCGGTGTTTGCCTTTGGCCTGGTGGCGTTCGGCTTCCTCGGCATGGGCCCAGTCACGATCGCGGTCGATTCTTATGGGCCGGTTACCGATAACGCCCAGTCGGTTTATGAGTTGTCGCTGATCGAAAACGTGCCCAATATCGCAAGCGAACTCAAGAGAGATTTCGGCATGGACGTCAATTTTGAAAGGGCCAAAGAGAACCTCGAAGAAAACGACGGGGCGGGCAATACTTTCAAAGCCACCGCAAAGCCGGTGCTGATCGGCACCGCCGTGGTTGGCGCCACTACCATGATCTTCTCCATCATCGTCGCTCTCACGCGCGGCTTGCAGCCGGATTTGGTCGCCAAGTTGTCGATTCTCCATCCCCCGTTCCTGCTCGGATTGATCGCGGGTGGCGCGATCATTTACTGGTTCACCGGCGCATCCATGCAGGCGGTGACCACCGGCGCTTATCGCGCGGTCGAGTTCATCAAAGCCAACATCAAGCTCGAAGGCGTTGAGAAGGCCTCCGTCACCGACTCGAAGAAAGTGGTGGAAATCTGCACCAAGTACGCGCAGAGAGGCATGTTCAACATCTTTCTCACCGTGTTCTTCGCTACCCTGGCGTTTGCGTTCGTGGAGCCGTTTTTCTTCATCGCATACCTGATCTCGATCGCGCTGTTCGGCTTGTATCAGGCGATCTTCATGGCCAACGCGGGCGGAGCTTGGGATAACGCCAAGAAGATTGTGGAAACCGAACTTAAGGCCAAGGGGACGCCGCTGCATGACGCTACCGTAGTCGGCGATACGGTCGGCGATCCGTTTAAGGATACGTCGTCGGTGGCGCTCAACCCGATTATTAAATTCACCACCCTCTTCGGCTTGCTGGCCGTGGAATTGGCAGTTTCCCTGGCGCGTGACAACGAAACGCTAACGCACGTTCTCGCGGCGGTATTTTTCCTGGTTTCCGCGTTCTTCGTGTGGCGATCGTTCTACGGGATGCGCATCACCAAGGTCGAGGAGTAATCCGAGCCGGGTCGGTGCGGAGTAATCCGAGCCGGCAGCGGAGGAATCCGAACGCCGCCAGCGGCGGACTCAAAAATGCACTAGCGCGTCCCCCCGCGCATGTAACCGGATTCCTGAGAATCGCGTCTGGAGACCTTGTTCCGGAGTTTACAATTGTATTTGTCAAAATCGCGCACGCTTTCATTTTGCCTGTTGGGTTTGTGCCTGTTGTCTTCCGCTGAGGCGCAAACCACGTCTGGCTATACCATCGCCACCTTTGCCGGAAACGGCACAAAAGGCTTTACCGGGGATGGAGGAGCGGCGTCTTCCGCCGAATTGGGCGGCCCGACTGGCCTGGCCTTTGACGGTTCCGGTAATCTGTTCTTTGTCGACAACTTCAATCAGCGGATTCGCGAGATCACTTCAAGCGGCACTATTTCCACCATCGCGGGCACTGGGACGTCCGGCTACGCGGGAGACAACGCCGCGGCAAGCAAGGCGCAAATCAGCGCCCCCTCGTACATCACTGTGGACAGCAGCGGGACCATTTACTTCTCGGACACCGCCAATGGAGTGGTCCGCAAAATCGCCGGCTCAACCATCAGCACTTTTGCTGGCAATAATGCGGACGGATCGGGGTATAACGGTGATTCCCAAGCGCCGACTAGCGCACAACTATATTCTCCCGAAGGTGTGACGGTAGATTCGTCTGGCAATTTGTATATTGGAGACACTGGCAACAACCGGATTCGGATGGTGCCAAAGGCCGGCAGCACTATCACCACCTATGCCGGAGGCGTGAGCGGATACTACGGTGATGGCGGGCCGGCGATTTATGCCCGGATTTTTGGTCCGCATGGCATTGCCTTCGATTCCGCCGGCAACCTCTACATCGCCGATACGGGCAACAATCGGGTTCGCAAGATAGACGCGAGCGGAATTATCACCACCGTGGCTGGGAGCAGCGGCGTGGGCGGCTTTGGCGGCGATGGCGGACCAGCCACCAGCGCCTTGCTGAATTATCCGGTGGCCGTGGCCGTGGACGCGGCTGGCAATCTCTATATCGCCGACTCTTTGAACAGCCGGATCCGCAGAGTCAGCGCGAACGGCACCATCACCACCGTCGCAGGTAACGGTGGCCTCGCTTATTCCGGCGATGGCGGCTCGTCCACCGATGCTTCGCTATATTTTCCCAACGATGTGAAGATCGGCGGCGGGAAGATTTATATCGCGGATACCCAGAATAACGTCATTCGCGTTCTGACTCCCATCCTGAGCGGGCCGCCAACCGTCAATTCCGTCTTGAACGCTTCGGCCTATGGTGGCGGCACTTCCGTGGCGCCCGGCTCGTTTATCGAGATTTACGGAACGAATCTCGCTGCCAGCACGCGCTCCTGGACCAGCGCGGACTTCATTAGTTCCGAGGCGCCCAATTCTTTGGATGGCGTGACCGTGACGATTGGTGGCGAAGCGGCGTTCATATCGTATATCAGCCCCACCCAGATCAATGCCCTGCTCCCTTCCACCGTCGGGCTGGGATCGCAGATGGTCACCGTGAGCACTTCCGGAGGAACCAGCGCTGCTTTCACCGTCAACGTCAATGCCACCGAACCCGGTCTTTATGCTCCCCCTTCCTTGAAAGTCAATGGCACGCAATACGTCGGGGCGTTCTTTACGGACTTCGTCACGAACGTGACCCCGTCCACTCCGGCCAAGCCCGGGAGCACCATCATTTTGTTTGGACTCGGCTTTGGTGGCGTGACCCCCAATACGCCGGCTGGGCAGATTGTGCCCGCCGCCAATGCCTTGACAACGCCGGTCCAGTTCTTCTTCAACCAAACCCCGGCGACCGTCCTCTACCAAGGCTTAACGCCGGGTCTGGTGGGGCTGTATCAGTTCAACGTCGTAGTGCCGAACGTGAGCAGCCCCAACCC
Source organism: Bryobacteraceae bacterium (assembly GCA_035314765.1). Taxonomy (GTDB): domain Bacteria; phylum Acidobacteriota; class Terriglobia; order Bryobacterales; family Bryobacteraceae; genus DATFZA01. The sequence continues at coordinate 2,981 of DATFZA010000399.1, read as the reverse complement.
GGTTGCGCTGACCTTTTCACAGGGCAGCGTTACGGGCACTCAGAATTTGTTTACCGCGGTGCAATAGGGCCAGGTGAAGATTAACTGGCCGGGCGCCTACGAACCATCCCGCACCCGCGTTCATGTTAGCAATCGGCTTGCGATGAAGGCGCCCATTTCCGCGGTTTGGAGCTGGTTGGTGCGTGGGCAACGCTGGCCGGAATGGTACTCGAATTCCTCGAACGTGGTTTTTCTAAGCGGTGAGGGTCCGGACTTGGCCTTGGGCACGCGATTCAAGTGGAAGACCTTTGGCGTCGCCATCGAATCCAAAGTCGAAGAATTTCTCCCGCCTGAGCGGATCGCTTGGTCGGCCCATGGAATAGGAGTGGACGCCTATCACGCCTGGGCGCTAGAAGAAACCAGCGAAGGTTGCAACGTCCTCACGGAAGAAACCCAAAACGGTTGGGTTGCCAGTCTCGGCAACCTTCTCATGCCAAATCGCATGCACCGGTTTCATCAGCTTTGGCTCGAATCGCTGGAGCGGCAAGCCTTGTTGGACCAAGCAAAGAGCGGGCCTCCAAGCGAGTGAGCAACGAATGGTCGTGGGTTCTTCTGATCGCCGCTGCATTTGCCGGAGGAGCGGTGAACTCCATCGCTGGCGGCGGTACTCTGCTCACGTTTCCCGGTTTACTCGCCGTTTTGAGCCCGGTGATGGCGAACGCGACCAGCACGATGGCGTTGGTTCCGGGCACCTTTGGCGCGGTGTGGGCGTACCGGAAAGAACTTGCCGGCAATCGCAGTCAGCTCATCCGGCTCTGGCCGCCTAGCCTGCTGGGAGCTATTGCCGGTTCCCTGCTGCTCACCCGGCTGCCGGAGAAAGTTTTCTCGTTGCTCGTCCCATGGCTTTTGATTACCGCTTCTGTCTTGCTGCTGTTGCAGCGGCCGCTGTCTCGTTGGCTGGGCTCTCATCGGGCGGCTAACCCCAATCTTGGGACATTGGTGGCAGTGATCGTCTTCCAGTTCGTTGTCGGCGTCTACGGCGGGTACTTCGGCGCGGGAATCGGGATCCTGATGCTCAGTTCGCTGGCCTTCGTGGGCATCCCCGACATTCACCAGATGAATGCCGTCAAAACTGTGCTCGGAGGTACCATCAACGGGATCACCGCGGTCATCTTCGCTTTCGCCCACATCATCGTCTGGAAGTACGCTCTGGTGATGGCGCTAGCCTCGATAGCCGGTGGTTACGTGGGAGCCAGAGTTGCGCGCCGGATGCGAGCGGAGTACGTCAAGGCCCTGGTGGTGGCCATCGGAGTGGGCGTCGCCATCTACTCCTGGATACATCGCGCCGGCTAGATTCGCAGCCGCCCAGTTTTACCAGCGCCAGATTTAGGTAGCCAGATTTACCCAAACACACTTGGGTCTGTGGGGCCGACCCCTGGTCGGCGGGCGGCCCCCAGGTCGCCCTCGGCATCACACCGCTCAGACCAGCGCCGCTGGTGACCACCGGCAACATCGGAGGAAACCAGGGGAAACCGTGGACAGAGATCCCTTACACGCTTAAACGTAAGCGTCGAAGAACCAGCAGGGTAGAGAAAACCCGCGTCCCCGCTTGGCCCGTCGGCTCTCAATCAGCTCCAATCCGCCAAAACAATCCCGCTGCCCTCAATGATGGATTTCATGGTACCGATCGGAAGGATGCGGCCACGGTGATACGCGACGATCACCTGTTTCCCGCTAACTGGATTTCGCCATTTCTGGTGGCTCCCCGACTGACCTGCCAACGAAAAATTGTGCCGCTTGAGAATCGCTATGACTTGATCCGCGTTCAGCCGGGGCGTTCCCCGCTCACCCAATCGTGACCTCGACCAACTTCGCGTTTTCCGGCAGTATGATGTCGGTCGGAGCGAGATAAAGCTTAATCGCTTCCTGAATGTTGTCTCGCGCCTCCTCCTCGGTCTCTCCGGCCGAAGCGCAACCGGGAAGCTCTGGGCAAACAGCCGAGAAACTCCGCGCAACCGGGTCGAACTCAAGAACGATGCGAAACGTCATAGCCCCAGTGTAAATCTTGTTGAAGCACGCAAGGGGCAGGAATCTTGCGTTGTTCAACGCGCGTCGCGCGGTGCTTCTGCCCCCAGAACCCTGGGCTCAATGCAACAGCTTCCGCATAGTTGTTTGGATGCTGCGCTACGTCGTCCATGAAAATTGTCCATCCTGGGCCGAAGGCTTTTCCACGCCCCCTTGAAATCTTTCTCAAACTCCATGTTCTCGGCTCTTAATCGTGCGCAAAGATCGCTATCTAGATCCCGGCGAGCAATCGCGTAATCCAGGTCGCGGCATTCAGCGGTCCTCACCGTTACCTTCGCCCAGTCGAATTGAGATGGGTCGCTTGAGCTTAGCCGGGATCAAGAGCCGCATGTTCTCATGCGGCGGGCAGATAGAGTCGGCCGGCAATCGCCATAGGCGCTCGTAGCGAGCAAGAGGCGTGGCGATGCGTTCTTCCGCGTTCATAAACGTGAGAACCACCTTGAACTCCCTCTGGAGCCGTCGCATTAAAGGCTCTCACGCTGCGCCACCCTTTTCGAGAGGCTGCACTCCGGTCACGGCCCTAAAAAATAAAGTCCCCTCAATCCCCACAGCAATTTACGCGCCTCCTCAGCCCAAAATCCCCCAAATCCCTTGCACCCGCCAGCTAAATTGCAAGTAGAGACTCCCATATCGAGAAAGGCATTAATAACCATGCATCCCACCGGCCCCCGAACCCCGGAAGGCAAACAGCGCTCCAGCCTCAACGCCCTGCGCCACGGCCTTACCGGCCATACCGTCGTCATCCCATCTGACGACCTCCAGGCTTACAAGAAATTCTGCGCGGAATTCTTCACCCATTACGCGCCCGTCGGTCCCGTGGAAAGCCAACTCGTCCAAACCATCGCCGACACCTCCTGGCGCCTCAATCGCATCACCGCCATGGAACAATCCAGTCTCGCCCTGTCCGCCGTCCGGCA
>DATFZA010000398.1:0-5453 GCA_035314765.1 Bryobacteraceae bacterium | reverse complement strand
AACTCGTGCCCCTGCCCGGCCTTTTCCCATAGCAACGGAATCAGATCGACGGAGTCCGTTTCGGGGTTCAGCGTGATAACGAAATCGCCGATGCTGCTGTCGAGGCCGGCGGTGAGAGCCACTTCAAGCCCGGATGGCATGTTCAGACAATACAACTGGAGATTGGCAACGCTTCGCTGGAGTTCCTCGACAATCTCGACCGTACCGTCTCGGGAACCATCGTCTACCACTACGATTTCATAATGGTGAAACAGGCCGCGGACGACACGATCGATGCCGCGAATCACGCCGCCCACAAATGCGCCCGCGTCGCGAACCGGCACGATGATCGAGACGACCGCGTCCATTTCTGTTGGGGGCGCCGCACTCATAAGCCTTCACTTCGCAAGCGTTCCATCGCATCGTAAATGTTGTCGATCTTTCCGCCGAGAACGGACCACACCGGATTCGGTGTATCGCTCCGTTCTACGAGGATCGGCCGCCCGTCATCGATCTCGTTTCTCGCCAGAACGGTTTTCACCTCGAACAGCGAATCCACCAGGCGGGCTGCGCCAAGAGCGGGGAGGTAGCGTTGCGCATCGCTGAGCATCAGCCGGGCTTGGGAATTGTGGTTGTGCGCGCAAAGAGCCGCATCAGGCTCGGGAGCGTCCCCGGCGCTATCGGTCCAGGAGCAGTGAGGCGTATAGCGCACGTGTGAAATGGAATGCAAACCGCGCGCCGGAAAAGGCAGAACGGAGAAGAATGGCCCGCACATCACCGTGACCCCAAGGTTGCGAAGCTCCTCGGGGGGTTCAATCAGCGCCAGTTCCGCGATTTCGTGTTTCAGAATAGCGCGCTGCTTTGAGGACGTGCCTGCGATCTGCCGCAATCCCGAGTAAGTGCAGTTAATGACATACCGCGCCGTAAGCTGTGAGCCGTCGGAAAACGATACCCGGGAGCGCGCGTCATCGGGCTCGACCTTGTCGGCGCGGAGCCCCAAGCGCGTTTCCACGCCCGCTCGTTCCAGCCTTTCGCGGAGAAGTTCCCGCAGAACAGTCGCGTCGAATACGTGTTCCCTCACCTCGTAAACCGTATCGATCAGCCGCTGACTGAATAGGGCCGCATATTCGGGCTTGGCAGGCGTGCAGAACGCTCCGATCAGTTGACAAAATCGTTCAAACTGGCGCGGCGAAACCTTGCTGCGTTCCCTTGCGATGCAGTATAGGTGGACAATCCCCTCCATCACGCACTCGGGAAACTCCCGCACAAAGCGATCGAAATTGAGACGGCTCCGGTACCCGGTCTGGAGGCTGCGCGGGTAATGGTAGCCCTGGTGAATCCGCGCCTGGTTGGTGAAGGAAGCCCGCTGCATCAGGCCGGACTGCTGTTCCACCAGGACGACGGAAGGCATGCGGGACTTCAGATCCTGGGCGATGTAGCAGCCATAGAAACCACCCCCGATGACCAGGGCGTCGGCCTCAGTGGTCATTTTCCGCTCCCTTTGCCGGGTTGTATTTTCCGAGAGCCGCCAGCACGACTAACCGGATAATATGCAGCTTGGACCGAATGCCACCTATCTTACTCGGTAAGGGGCCGCTCCGGGGATACTCCCGGCGCACGGGTAACTCCATGACTCGATATCCCAGGCGCGGAATCCGGACCGAAAGATAGTAGTGCAGGTTATAAGTATCGAAGACATCCCGAAAGGGCTGGACTCGAGGATCGAGCAGCACCCGGCGGCTCAGCGCCCGAAATCCATTGGTCGTGTCCGTATAGCGAAATCCCGCGGCTAAACTGAGCAGCGGAGCGTGAAAGAGAGCCACGCCGAGCTTCCGGTCCCACGGTGTATTCCGTTCCACTCCGCCTTCGATGTATCTCGAACCCTGGATATAGTCGTAACCACTCGCCAGCGCCTCCAGGAAGGCGGGGATCGCTTCGACACCATCCTTGCCGTTGCCATCCACGAGTACGAAGCCGTCATAGCCCTGGTTCAAGCCATAATCTAGCAGCATACGGAGCTGGGCGCTCAACTTACCCGGTCCGCGCTTGATCAGTAGCGTGCGCACTCCGAAGTTTTTGATGCGCTCCGGATCGCCGCTGCCATCGGTGCTCGCGCCGTCTCCAATGACGATGTCGCAAACACCGCTCAGGAATTCCATCTTACGGAGTTGATTCCGCAGCCGGTCAGCCTCATTCAGGACGGGGATCAGGACCGCATAGCGTGTTTGCCGGGCTTGAAACTGGTGAATGTCGTACGCGGGAACTTCGCGGCCGGAACGCGCCGACTCGTCACTCTTTGAAACCTGCATACACGGGGCCAACAAAGGCAAGAGCTTGTTCGAGCGCAGGGATGGCCGGATCTCCCGCTCGCATCTCCAGGGCGACATATCCTTGATATCCGGCTTGGGCGAGAGCAGTGGCCGCGCCGGCGTGGTCGCTCGACGGATTCGCAAAACCCGCAAGGTTCGGTTCACTGGCGTGAAAGTGCCTAAGGATATCGGCCGCGGCCAGAATGGAGGCAGCCGGGTTTTCGTGCGCCAGATGCATGCAGGCGCTGTCGAGATGTAAGGCAAAGCCGTCCGCCCCGACGGCGCGGACCAAGCGGGCGGCCGTTCCGCTCTCGGTTACGAAGTTACAGCCGTAGTCGGACGGATTGGCCTCGAGTACGAGCTGCGTGGATCGGGCGGCGTAGTAGGGCGCAAGCTGCGAGAAGAACTCTGTCGCCTTAACAAACGCCTCGCTCTCGTCCAGTTTTCCGCGGTCGCGATTCTTAGGCGCGCCAAAAACCACTGAGGCTGCGCCCAGTTCCGCGGCCAGGTCGGCGCAATAGCGCAGATGGCTCATGAGAGCGTCACGATCTTGGTCCGAGCCAAACAGGCGTAATTCCGGCTTCTGAAATAAAATGGCCTGCAGCGACGAAATGCTCAGACCCTCCGATTCCACCTGACCTCGGTACTCCCGCGCGGCGGTCACCGTGGCGCCCAGCCACTCCGGCCAGATACGCGTAGGCGCCACTTCGATGGCGCTGACGCCGAAGCGCCGGAGCATTCGAAAAACCTCTTGTTCCGTATCCGCTGACCATGCGATGTTGGATGCCGCGAGTTTCATAGCCTGGGCGCGCTTTTCTCTTGCTCAACAAAGGCTTCCAATTCAGTCATCAGTTGGTCAGTCCGCTCAGTGTAGCCCGGAGGGCCACCGAAGCGATCGCTGTGAATCGTGCGGACGTCATAGTGAACTTCCGGCCCCGCGGTGCGGCCCACCACTGTGCCAGGAAAAAAGCGTTCGATGATTTCGCCCGTGCGCAAGGGCGGACTGACAAAGTTCACGGTATCGATTCCCGCTTCTTCCGCGCGGCCCAAATCGCGCCAGAGATTAGAAATGTTGTAATACTGGAAAGAACTCGCCGGGTTTATCGCATCGAGACCATTCTCATGCAAAAGATCGTAGATTACATTCTTTTTTAGGCCAGGTCCGAATACTCCGGCAACGCGCGCCACCGCAACTTGCGGGAAAAGGGCGCGCACCGCTTCTTCAAATTCCAGGCGGTTGGTTCCATAGGGATGGTTGGGTCGAGACCGGCAATCGTATCTTTCGTCCACACCGCTGATGACGGGGTATACGTCGATTGTGGAAATGACGACGACGCGCCCGCACCGCACCGCCCCCAGACATTCCAGCAAAGTTTGAATGCGTGCACGATCCTCGGCGGCGTTCTGATTGGCCCACCATTTTGTGGCAATCACTCCGGCGCAAACTAGTAAATCGAATTCACGTCCGCAAATTTCATGAATATTGGCCGAGTTGTAGCAATCTTCAAATGTAGTCTGCCGCAGGAGATTGCTTCCCACAAACCCGGTGTGACCTATTAGCGCGGCATGCATGGGTTGAGGATATCACGGAAGAAAATCCGGGCTTATCGCAGAGTCAGATAACCGATTCAACCGCTCCCTGACGGTCGCGGCTCGGAAGGCGTAGGTTGTCGCGGCTCGGAAGGCGTGAGTGAGCGGCGGCCGTTGTAACTGAGCCGCGACCGTTAGGGAGCGGTCCGCAGTAGCGCGTACTTAACGGTGAATCGAGACTACGGGTATGTCGCCTGGGTTGGCTTTCCAGGTGACGATGGTGTCCTTTTGAGGCCCGGGTTCCTCTAGCCGGTTGTTTCCGTTCACGTCGAGCAGCCACTGGCCGCGCCGAAACACTCCAGTCTTCGTGCGGCCGTCCCGAGTCCAGTTGCCGGTCACGGGAATGTCGCCGGGAAGGCCGCCCAGCGGAAAAGAAACATCACCGCCCACTCCCGACTCATCGAACGTGCCATTGCCGTTATGGTCGAGCACCCAAAAATATCCGGAACCAAAGATACCGATCTTATCCCGGCCCGACCCATCCCAATCGCCCACCACGGGGACGTCGCCCGGACCGCCCCCGAACGAATACGTCCGGTCGCCTCGATTCGGGTCGCCGGTTTCGTCTTTTCCGTCGCCATCGAAATCAAGAAGCCAGGTACCACTTCTGTATATTCCGGCCTTTTTCCGGCCATCGCCGTTCCAGTCGCCGGTGACAGGGATGTCGCCCGGGCGCCCGCCGAACATAAAGGCCCGGCGCGCGCCGCCGACACCAAGCAGCCAGAGTCCCTGGCGATAAATGCCCACGGCCGCTTCGCCGGATCCGGTCCAATCGCCAACAAACGCAATGTCGCCGGGCCGGCAGTCGAAATGCACTTCCGACAGCGGACCCGGTACCCGCCGCCACGGGTCCGGATCGCTCGCGTTTTCGTGGATCCAAGCACAACCAGGCCGAATGTAGCCGAGTTGTGCGATCCCTTTCGCGCGATGGCCGGCCTGCGCGGGCAAACCTCGGGAAGCGCGGATCTCCGCTATCGGCGCATTCATGGATTTCACAAAATCTAAGCTCGCGTCGTGCTTCACCGATGCCCGCGCCCAGGGTCTGGGGACAAAGACGCGGCACCACCCGTTCAGATACGGGCGAGAATTGCTGATTACGTCAGTCCCGTCCGCCGAGTTCGTACCGTCCAGGTTGGCGTAGCGCCCGGCCGCAACGGCAAGTGCGACATCCTGAGAAAATGGCGCTGGCCCGGTGGTCATTTCGTCGGGGGTCCCGAAGCCGCCTCCCAAAACGATGCCGGGCAGGTAGAGGGCGAATAACAGCACAGGCGCGGCACGCTTGATCGCGGCTGGGAGTTTCTGCGTCAGGTCATGGCACAGCAACACGATTAAGAGGCTTGAAACCATATTCATGCCGTAGAAATACTGCGGCAGGTACTGGGCCCGATAGCTGTTCATGGTAGCGCTCAAACCCGGACGAAATATCGCGCTGGCCGCCGCGAATACCGAGAATGCCAAAAATACTATGACGTAAACCTGATTTTCCCGCCAGGTCTGCCGGCGCAAAACCCATACCAACGAGACCAGGACGATGACGGCCAGAAGCACCACGTAGCTATCGCGGAGATGGCTATA
>DATFZA010000397.1:0-10339 GCA_035314765.1 Bryobacteraceae bacterium | reverse complement strand
AACCCGCGGAATACGCCCCGTTCGGCGTATTCCGTCAGGACTTTCTCCAAGGTGTCTAGTGCGCGAATGCGCCCACCCCAGGCTCGGCCGGCAGGGCGATTCCGGGCGGGTAATCCCGGCCGGATGTGAACTCCTTCAGCGCCTGAACGTTGATCAACGACGACACGTTCTCTTTCGAAGCGATCTGATAGCTGCGCTTGAGAGCCTCGCGCATCTGTTCGGGCGTCGTGACATACTCGCCATGCACGCCGAAGCCTTCCGCCATTTTGTCGTAGCGCAGGTTTTCCTGGAACAGATACATGTGCATGGACCGGGCGGAGCCAACCGCGCTCGGCCACATTCCCCAACTGTTGTTGTTATAGACCACTGTAATGATCGGGATCTTGTACTTGGCTGCCGTGTCGAACTCGAACATGCTGTATGCGATTCCCGCGTCGCTGGTGACCACCAGAACGGGAGCGCCTTTATAGGGCGCCTGCGGTCCTACGCCGCGCTGCACCGCCGCGCCGGCGCCGATCATCATGGCCATATCCGGCCCGATTGCGCCGTATTGATAAGCGCACGCTACTCCCTGGCCGGCCCGATTCGCCCGCAGCCAGCGTCCGGTGAAAATGCCGGTCGTCCAACCGCCATAGCCCACCACCGTCTGCTTGGGATCGATGTCGCCCTTGTACAGAAAATCGTGCACTTCCTTGGCCATCACCGCCGGATGCACCATACCGGTGGTCTGGCAGTGCTTTAGGCCCAGAGCATAATGGTCGAGGTTCGTTTTTTCGAATTTCGCGCGGGCCGCCGCTAGCTCATTCACCCAGGCATCGCGCTTCTTGGCCGGCAGCCGGTTCGCCAACTCTTCCAGGAACACTTTCTCATCGCTGACGATTCCCAGATCCAGCGGCCAGTTGCGGCCCAGATCCTCTTGCACCGGATGCACCCGGATCGCCTTGATATCGGGATTGAAGCGGTACTCGCCCGGGCTCGGCATGCAGTATTGGCCGACAAAAATCACCAGGTCCGCGCTCATCAATGCGTCGGGAGCCAAGCTGGCCGAAAGCCGGTGCTCGTCGGGAAACTGTCCGCGCATCGGTCCGGAGCCGCAGACCGCCATCTCGTGCTGGTCCACGATGCCCAAGAGAGTGTCACACGCTTTCCGCTGGAACACGCCTTGTCCAGCGATGAGAATCGGCCGCTCCGCCTGGGAGATCATATCCACGACCTTCTCCATGTCCTTGGAGGAAGGATGCGCGCGCGATTCGGTGCGATATTTGTCCTTGCCGTAAAAGTCTTTCAGATTGGCCGGATCGGTGAATTTCGCCCGCGCTACTTCACCGGGGAAATCGAGATGGCATGGACCCGGCACGCCCGATTTCATGTTGCGAAAAGCATACGCGCCGTATTCCCACACACGATCCGGCGCGATCAAACGTTTGCCGTATTTCTTCATGCCGGTGGTGATGGGTTGCTGATAGCCGGTCTGAATAAACGCTTCGCGGTCGTCGCCGGCGATCTGCATATTGCTGGCCAGCACCAGCAGCGGCGTGCGGGCGGCGTTGGCGGAAGCAATGTTCATGATCATGTGCGTGAGGCCGGGGCCTTCAGTGCCCGAGCAAGCAGTGGCCTCTCCGGTCACGCGCGAGAAGCCATCGGCAGCCGCGCACATGGCGCCTTCCGTACGTCCGCCATAGGCGGGAATGCCCGCCGCGGCGATCGCGTTGATCACCGTGTAGTTCCCCGGGCAGCAGAACATCGCCGCCAGTTCTTCCTCCTTGCACAGACGCGCGAAAACCTCCGCGCCAGTCATGCCTTTGCCCTCGAAACTACCTAGCTGGGGCGCTTCCGCCAGGTTGGCCGCGATTTCCTTCGGGATTTTGATAGAAGGGATGGTTGATTGCGTGGTCGCGGCAAACATCTTGCCCTGCGTGGCCATCACGGCGGCAACAGCGCCAGCGGCGGCCGGAGTGCGGAGAAAACTTCTCCGTGAAGTAGCGTCTTGGCTTTCTTGCAACTTGGCTTTTTCGTCCATATTTGAACCTCTGGTTGGGACACTCAGATTCTATCAATGTGCGCGGTCTTCTGAAAGCCAACTTCCAACAACCCCTATTTATCTTCTTGAAGCGGGGGCCGTTGAGACTCCGGCCACAGGCTATGGATGAAATTTACTAATTGCCAGATGTCCTCTTGGGAGTGGACCTGTGACTCGAACGACGGCATGCTGGAACCTTGGCCATCCCTGATGCTGCGGTACATTTCGCCGTCGCTGGTCCCCGATTTGTAGCCGCTCGGAGCTGTGAGATCGGTGGCATTGGCCACCACGTCTACCGTCGATTTTCCGTCGGCGCCATGACAACCGGTGCAGGCGTAACCGACGTAGAGGCTGCGTCCCCTGGCGATGCTCTTCTTGCTATACGGAACCGGGTTCTTTAGTTTGCGGGCTTCCACCACGCTCAGTTTCTTGCCTTCGTCCTGAGCCGTCCCGAGCGAAACGCCGCCCAAGACCAAGAGCAGCGCAATTCCGACCCACGACATAATTCCGACCCACGACATAATTCCGACACGTGACATAATTCCGACACGTGACATAATTCCGAATCGCGACATAATTCCGAATCGCGACATAATTCCGAGCCACGACCGTGAGGGAGTGGTCATCATTCCACAAGAGTACAACGGGAGTTCATGCAACCGGCTCAAGCACCGCCAGTGATGGAAAGAGGCTGCGGTAGAAGCCCCGGTCTCGTGAGATCAGTTGTGTGGCTTGTTTGGTGGCGTGTGCTCCGATCAGGAAATCGGCGAGGATTCGCGTTCGCTTTCCTCCTTGCTGCCGATAGGTCCGCCAAACTCGGCTAGCCAGGAAAAGAGCATCGCGCGACAACTGCTGCACCCGGATCTCGCTGCTCTCGAGAAAAGCGCCGCATTCCCGTTGAGTGCCGAAGTGGATGCAAAGCTCCGCGTAGGCGATATCGCAAATTACCAACGAGCCCTCCGCCGCGGCATTCTGTAGCGCGGCCGCCGATGCTGCGTAGAAGACCTCGTTTGGCAGCAGGATGTCCAGCAGGATATTGGTATCGATCGCCGTGATCATCGTCCGCGAATGTCATCGATAAACTTGTCCACGGACGAATAGCCAAGCTCTGCGAACGAATCCCTACAGCGGCCTTTCCATTTTGCGAGGTCGAGCTTCTTGGGGGCTTTCTTCACGACGATCGAACCTCCGACCACGCGGAATTCGACTTCAGTTTCCGGCCCGAGACCAAACTGTTCGCGGATGTTCTTGGGAATTGTCACTTGCCCGCGCTCGCCGATTTTCATACTTCTTAGTATGACTCCCGATTCATACCCGGTCAAGCCGGACTCGGCAATCGGCGCCGACCTAGGCGGGCGGGCCAAACCGCTTCAGCAGTTCTTCCGCGTAAACCGCACCCGCTGGCGTATCCTCATGCTTGAAGAACACAAAAACCTCCCGGCCTCCGTCGAGCAACTGCCCCACCCGCTCACCGATTTCCGCACGATCATCAAGACTGTAGTCTTCTTTGCGTAGCCGGAAATACAGAAAGGGCGCAGTGATGACTTGTGGAATGACCAATTTTTCCGATTCGGCGAGGCATAGCGCAACCTTATGCTGTTCGAGCAATCGGTAGACCGGATCCGCCAGCCAAGACGCGTGCCGGAATTCAAAAGCGCAGCAAACGTCGTTGGGCAGCGTAGCAAGAAAGTCACCAAGTAGCCTGTCGTCGCGTTTTAGGGCGGGCGGGAGTTGGAATAATACCGGGCCCAATTGGCGCGCGGTGCGTAGCGGGTCGATGGCGCGGAAGAAGACTTCGGTGAACTCCGACACTTTCAACCGCTGTATATGCGTGATGCGCATGTGTGCCTTCAGCGGAAAGACAAAGCCGGGGTTGGTTTCCTTGACCCAATTCTCCAATGTGGCCGCGGAAGGCAACCGCCTGAAAGTATAGTTGACTTCCACTGCATTGAGGCGTGTAGCGTAGTAGGATAGGAACTTCTTCGAAGGTAACTTCTGGGGATAGAACTCCGGCTTCCAGCTTGGATAAGCAAATCCCGAAGTCCCGGCGTAAAGTTGCCGCATCTCATTAAGGTAATCTACATGACACCGCAGAAACCAGCCAAACCGAAGAAGACATCTTCACGGCGATTCAAGGAGCTTTGGCCCGATATTCGCGAGATGATTCGGCCGCGGCAAGGGATTCTCGCCATTGGCTTCGTGTTGATGATCATCAACCGGCTGTGCGGGCTGGTTCTGCCGACCTCCACCAAGTACCTGATCGATAAGGTCATCAACGGTAAGCACATGGACCTGCTGCTTCCGCTGGTCGGCGCCGTGGGACTGGCGACTCTCGTCCAGGGCGTAACCTCCTTCACCCTGACGCAACTGATCTCCAAGGCCGCGCAGCGGCTGATCTCCGAACTCCGGCAGAAAGTTCAGGCACATATCGGACGGCTGCCCGTCGCCTTCTACGACGCCAACAAGACCGGCGTGCTGGTGTCGCGCATCATGACCGACGTGGAAGGCGTGCGCAACCTGATCGGCACGGGTTTGATTGAGTTCATGGGCGGGCTGCTCACGGCGGTATTGGTGCTTGGCGTCATGCTTTACCTCAGCACGCTTATGACCGTGATCGCGCTGGGTATCATGCTCTGCTTTGGCTTCGTTTTGCAAAAGGCCTTTACCAACATCCGGCCGATTTTTCGCGAGCGTGGCAAGATCACTGCGGAAGTGACTGGCCGTTTGACGGAATCGCTGGGCGGAGTTCGTGTAGTCAAGGGCTATCATGCCGAGGAGCGCGAGGAGCAGGTATTTGGCGCCGGCGTCACCCGGCTGCTGAATAATGTTCTACAATCCCTGACGGCGACTTCCGTAATGAGTTTATCCGCCACCCTGCTGATGGGCATCGTGGGCGCGATCATCATGTTTATGGGCGCCCGCCAGATCTCCGCGGGCACCCTCACACTGGGCGATTTTGTGATGTTCACCGCATTGCTCGCTTTCCTGATCGCTCCCATGTTCCAGATCGTGGCGATCGGTACGCAAATTACGGAAGCGCTGGCCGGACTGGAGCGCACGCGCGACATTCTGGATGAGCGGCAGGAAGACCAGGATCCGCGCCGCATCTTGGCTCTGCCGGCGATTAAAGGGGAAGTCGACTTCGAGCATGTCGACTTCGCTTACGACGCGGCGAAACCGGTACTGCATGATGTATCGTTCCGCTCGCAACCGGGAACAGTCACCGCGCTGGTGGGATCTTCTGGTTCGGGCAAGTCCACCATCATCGGGTTGATCGCGGCGTTCCACTCGCCGGTGAGCGGCACAGTGCTGGTGGACGGCGTGGATTTATCGACCGCACGTTTGGATTCGTATCGAACGCAGTTGGGCGTGGTATTGCAAGATACGTTTCTGTTTGACGGGACGATCCAGGAAAACATTGCGTTCGCCAAGCCCCACGCCACGCAAGAGGAAGTGTTTCAGGCATGCAAGATTGCGCGTGTCGACGAGTTTGCCGAATCGTTTCCTGAAGGCTACAGCACAATTGTCGGCGAGCGCGGCGTGAAGCTTTCCGGCGGCCAGCGGCAGCGCGTTTCGATTGCGCGGGCGATTCTGGCCAATCCGCGGATTCTGATTCTGGACGAAGCAACCTCCAGCCTGGATTCGGAATCCGAAGCGCTGATTCAAGAAGGCCTCAAATACCTGATGCAAGGGCGCACCACGTTCGTGATTGCGCACAGGCTCTCGACCATCCGGCGGGCCGACCAGATTCTGGTGGTGGAAACCGGTCGAATCGTCGAGCGTGGCACGCATGATGAGTTGTTCGCGCTCCGTGGCCGTTATCACGACCTGTACACGCGCCAGCATGGCCTGGAAGCGAACCTGTTTCTGGCGCCGGGAGAAGGCGATTCCCTGCCCCAAGAGAACGGCGCAGCAGCGCCGCCGGCGGCAGCCGGAGCAGGCTTGACAGACGCCATGAGCCTGCTGCGCGGCGGCCGGTGATTGCCGCGCCGCGCTATCCCATAGTTGAAAGCCGCTGCTTGCCGGCTTCAATTTCGTCTTTCAGCCGGGCCATCAGCTCGGCTGCGGTTTGCTTTCTCAGCATGCGCAAACCTTGACCGGCCCACAGCGACTGCAAGCCGGCCCGCTCCGCAACGCGCGCGGCCTGCCGCATGGGCCGGGTGAGAGCATTTTGCCAGGGAAACGGGAGGGGCTCTAGATCCGTTGCCTCGGCCTGGTCTATGAACTCATTACGGACCCCTCGGGCCAGTCTGCCGGAAAACCCTCGCGTCAAAGTGGTTTGGTCTTCTCGCGCATCGAGTAGCGCCTGGCGGTATTCAGGCGAGGTCCCGGCCTCGTCGCAGCAGAGAAAGGCCGTCCCCAGTTGCACCGCCTGCGCGCCCAGCGCTAGCGCGGCGACGATTCCTCGTCCATCCATGATGCCGCCGGAAGCGATCACCGGAATGGAGACTGCGTCAACGATCTGCGGTGTGAGGGCCATGGTGCCGATGAGAGCGGATTCCTCCGTCACCAGGAAGGTGCCACGGTGCGCGCCGGCCTCGCTGCCTTGCGCCACAACGGCGTCGAAGCCGGCGCGCTCAATCCGTTCAGCCTCTTCCACTGTCGTTGCAGTTCCGATGAGATAGGCTCCTTGGGCTTTCAGGTTCTGGATCGCCGACGGGGATGGGATGCCCATCGTGAAGGTCACGGCCGGGACGCGCAGACCAAGCACGACCTCCAGTTGCTTTTCAAAGTTCTCGCCAGCGTGCTCCGGAAGACTGGGCGAAGCGATACCGAGTTGGCTGTGGAAGGCCGCCAGAAACGCCCTGGCCGCGTCGATATTGCCGGAAAGTGGCTGGGTTGACTCCGGCGCGAAAAGATTAACGGCGAACGTCCTTTGGGTTAGGCTCCGGGTCCGGGCGACGGCCTCTTCAATCTGTTTCGGCGAGAGGTAGTTTACGCCGAGCGAGCCGAGCCCGCCGGCTTCGGAAACGGCCGCGGCTAGTTCCGGCGTGCCAGGACCACCAGCCATGGGAGCGAGAACAATCGGCGTTGTGAGCGCATGGCGCCGGCAGAAATCGTGTTGCATACAGCATTAGCATGTCACACTAGATGTGTGCCCAAGAATATAAGCCGAAGAGCCCACGTCATCCTTCCGGTCGACCTGGTTGCCGACATCGACAAACTCGTCGGCAAGCGGGGCCGCAGTGCATTTCTGACCGAGGTGGCTCGCGACGAGATACAGCGCCGCCAACAACGCAACGCTCTGCGCGCCGCCAAGGGAGCGTGGAAGGACGCCGACCACCCCGAACTGAAGGACGGCGCAGCGGCGTGGGTGAGCCGGATGCGTGCTGAGTCCGAGACGCGATTTAAGGAAATCAAGCAACGCCGAAAACCTTCCTGATGGCGATCTTTCTCTTGGACACCAGCGTCATCGTCGATGCGATCAACGGCAAGCGCGGGCGCGATCAGTTCCTCGACGAATTATTGCAACAACGCAACCTGCTCGCCTGTTGCTGCATTAACGTGACCGAGGTATATGCGGGTATGCGCACCAGCGAAGCCAAGGTAACTGAGGCGCTTTTGCGGAGCCTCAAATTCTACGAGGTGACTTGGGAAATAGCCCGCCGCGCCGGCGAGCTGAAAAGCGAGTGGGCGAAGAAGGGACACACCCTCGCTCTGCCGGACGTCACCATCGCCGCCGTCGCTCTTGCTCATGACCTGACGCTGGTGACTGATAATCGGAAGCATTTTCCCATGCCTGGACTTCGGTTGCTCGCCCTGCCAGAAGTGCAATAGAAACGCGGGAAGGCCCCGATGTGGCCTCTCCGTGGACACGCGTCTCCTGGTAGCATGGGTCATATGCAACTCACCATCCGGTTGCTCCGCGAGACCGACGGCCGCTGGATCGGCGACATTCCAGAGCTGCCGGGCGTGACGGTGTACGGCTCGACTCCCGAGGAAGCGACGAGGAAGGTCAAGTCCCTGGCTCTGCGGCGTCATTGCCGAAGAAATTGAGCACGGAGACGCCCGAGGCCGATACGTTGCAATTCTCCGTTGCCGCATGGGCCAATGGCCCGCGACCAAGGCGCGTCGGGCGCTCGCGGCCTTGCAGCGAATTGGGTGGCGCATCGTCCGAACGTCCGGTTCCCATCGGACCTACAGCGTGAAAGGATGACCCCAATACCGTTTCGACATCACGACAAAGAGGAATTGGGACGAGTGGTTCTGTCGGAGATGGCGAAGCACACCGGCTTACGCCCAGACGACCTGCATCTGGCCGGCGATTCTGGAAACGAGGTTCAAAATGCCGCGACCACCTAAAATGGCCGCTGGGGCCATACGCGCGCTACGGATGGCTCCTTCGCTTGCTTGCAAGTTATTGAGACTCGCTAAATACAATGACAGGCGCGCTCCGCAGCCGGGTGCGCGGGTTAATAACCCGCGGCAGGTTGACAACCTGGTTGACAACCTGCCCCACAAGCCGAGATAGATTCGTCACGCTATTTTGCGAGCCTCAATAGTTAACTTGTGAAGGCGACTATGATTATAATGCTGGCTGATGAAAGTCCGGGACGCGATCAAACTCATTCAACAAGACGGCTGGTTCTTAAAACGAACGCGAGGAGATCATCGAGTCTACGTGCACACGTCGAAGGGCGGGATCGTCGTTATTCCCGGGCACCTGGGGTCGGACCTTGCCACCGGAACGCTTTCTAGTATCCTGCAAACAGGCGGGGCTGAAATCATGAGATTCGCAGTGATCATCGAGAAGACTGGAACCGGCTATTCAGCCTATGTACCCGACCTTCCGGGCTGCGTGAGCGTGGGCCGGACCCGGGAAGAAATGGATCGCAACATCCGGGAAGCGATCGAGCTTTACCTCGATGAATTGCGCATGCAGGGCGCATCGATTCCAGAGCCGACCACGGATGCCGAGTACATCGCAGTGTAGCCGGCTCAGGCGCGAACCCGGCCCTATTGCAGCGCCGCTAACGCCTCGCCGGTCTCCGCTTCCACATCGCGATGGAGACTGTTGCCGTGCGCGTCCATGGTCACAATTGCCGCAAAATTGTTCACTTTGAGGTGCCACATCGCTTCCGGAATTCCGAAGTCCAGCAGGTTCACGTCTAGCACCTTCTCCACGGTTCGCGCATAAAATTGCGCTGCGCCGCCGATGGCGTTCAAATAGACGGCGCCGTATTTTTGTAGAGCCGCCGAGGTCTTTGCTCCCATTCCGCCCTTGCCGATCACGGCGCGAATGCCGTAGCGCTCGATCACGGTCGCCTGATAAGGTTCCTCGCGGCTGCTGGTGGTAGGGCCGGCCGCCTTGACTTTCCATTCGCCGTCGACCTTAAGCATCACGGGGCCGCAGTGATACAGCACCGCGCCATGCAAATCGGCGGGAGGATCGTGATCCATCAGATGCGCATGTACGGCGTCCCGGCCGGTGTACATTTCGCCCGAAACCAGAACCACGTCGCCCACGCGCAAGGCGCGCACTTGCTCCTCAGTCAGCGGAGAATTCAGCACCACTTCGCGGCCCGTGAGCGGGAATCCTTCCGACTGCGCCATTCTCTGCACGGCGCGGTCGGGATCGCGATACAGCCAATGTGTGATTGCGCCGTTGACCGCGTCCAGGCGCACTCCCAGCCGGCGGAACGCCCAGCAATCATACGCCACCGAGACGAAAAAACTCGCCGGCAAACGATTCGCTGCCATGATCTTGCAGCCGATCAGTGAGGCTTTCCCGCCGAAGCCCATCGCTCCGACGCCGATGCGGTTGGCTTCCTCCATGATTTCCGCTTCCAGCTTGGCCAGCACTGGATCCGGATTGACGTCGTCGAGCGTGCGGAAGAGCTGATCCTTGGCCAGC
Organism: Bryobacteraceae bacterium; assembly: GCA_035314765.1. GTDB lineage: Bacteria > Acidobacteriota > Terriglobia > Bryobacterales > Bryobacteraceae > DATFZA01. The sequence goes on along the minus strand of DATFZA010000397.1, from coordinate 464 downwards.
AAATATCCGTGCGCGCGATCGCTCCCGATGCACACGCCGAGCGCCCCTGGAGCGCAGCCATGCCCCTGCGCCTGCCACACCGCGTGCAGAATGCATTTGCGCACACCTTCCAGCGTGCGGCCGGCTTTTCCGAGATGCTCCAACTCGCATGGCAGCGAATACTGGATGTTCTTGTTCTCGCAGCCGCCGCCCTTGAGCACCAGCTTCACTTCAATCTCGTCCTCTTCCCATTGCTCGAAGTGAATCACGGGAGTCTCGACGCCCAGGTTGTCGCCGCTATTCTTGCCGGTCAGCGAGTCGACCGAGTTCGGCCGCAGCTTTCCGCGCCGGGTGGCTTCGGCAACCGCTTCGCGGATCGCTTTCTTGATGTGGATCTGATTCACGCCGACCGGCGTATGCACGATGAAGGTCGGCATGCCAGTGTCCTGACAGATGGGCGATTCATCCTGCTGCGCCATGTCGAT